>JAVBTU010000212.1:0-3616 GCA_031556015.1 Thermoguttaceae bacterium | reverse complement strand
TAACAAATAACAAATAACAAATTGGAAATTGGAAATCGCGGCCTCTCCTTCTACCCTTTTCCCCCTCTACCTTTTTCCCTTTTTCCCCTTTTCCCGAATAAACCGATTTTTCGGAATATCTCCCGACGGATTCGTTGGTTTTTTTTGACAAAAAGAGACATTCACCTCTCCGCGATTCAGTATATACTAAGATGGAGTGTACAATAGAGTGGGGGTGGTCCGTAAATGCGGCGGCGCACCGCTCCGATTTTCTTTTCAGACGTCAATTACATGTTGGAAAACCTCACGCTTAAGGATCAGCTCAGTCGGACCGAACATACGGAAAATTGGTCCGCTTTCGAACGTTTGAAGAAAAAACGACTGCTCGTCAAACGATTTCAACGCGCCGTCTTTGGAACCGAAGCCGGTCAACAGCGGTTCGAGACCGACGCTCAAGCGTGGGAAAGTCTCGAATTAAAAGCGCACCCCTGTTGTCTTCTCCCGCTTTTTTCCCACGGCTCCGACGACCAATGGCTCTGGTTTTCTCAGGAAATGCCGCCGGAAAACAGCAAAACGCTTGCCGATTCGGTCCAAAGCGGCAAGCTCATGCGTCCGTTCGAGATTGCACGGAAATTCGCCGACCTCTGCTCCGCCTTGGCCGAACTGCACGCCGCCGGACAACTGCACCGCAATATCGAGCCAGACGTGATTCGTTTCGTCGGCGCGGACGGAGTGTTGCTGCTCGAGCCGGATGTCGGACATTTTCTCGATCCGGAAACCTGCGGCGACGCGTTCCGTTCGGAAATTTTCGGACCCTCCGATTATCTCGCTCCGGAACAACGTACCCCCCATGCGAAGATCGACGCGCGGGCCGATCAATGGGCGCTGGCCGCTTGCTTTTTCGCCGCGTTGACCGGGCAAGCGCCAACCCCGGCGAACTTGGAGAAACTCAAAACAGACCGCTTCGGCAAAGAGATACACGACCTGCTTCTCAAAGCACTCGCCGAGAACCCGGACGACCGGTTCCGGTCGATGGACCAGTTTCGGGACGCGATTCAACGGGCTTCCAAGTCGCTTCGCGGATCACTATTCACCGAATCAGGGCCGAGTGAACCTGTTTTCGAATCGGCAGCTCCCGTTCCCCCCGCCGAAAATGCGAGTCCCGCCGTTGCCGCGACTCAAGCCGCCCCTCCTACGGCAACCCAACCGATCGAAATCCGCTGTCCGCAATGTGGGCAGACGATCGTTGCCAACAGTCGGTACTGCCCCCATTGCAACCGGGCTTACGAAGAACCTTGCCTCGTTTGCCAGGCTCCGAACGCGTTTTGGGCGAAAAACTGCCGCAATTGCGGAACGGATCTCGTCGCGACCAAGCAAGCGATGCGAGACCGCCTTTATTCGCAGCAGCAGCAGGTGATGAAATTACGGGAAAGCTTCGGACATGATAAAGCCCTGCCCTTGCTCAAGCAGATGACGCTCCTGACGCATCCGGATTTTCTCACGATCCGCGACTGGGCCAAAAACATGTTTCCATTGGTCCAAAAAGAGCGCAAAGATATCCGCATGGGACTCGAAAACGTCCGAATGCAAGCCAAAGCGACATTCGACGCTCAAAAGTACGAAAAAGTCCAGGAGATTCTTTCGCAGGTTCCGCCGACGCTGGTCGACGACGACATGCGAAAATTGTACCAGGAAGCCGGCGAATGTCTCATCGAAGTCGATTCGCTCATTCGGGAAATCCGCAACTCGATCGCGACGAAGAAATACAACACGCTTTTATCTTGCGTTCAACGATATCTGGAACTCAAAGCGAACGATCCGGAAGCGAAGAGCCTTCAAGAGAAAATCGAAACGCTGACGACCATGACCTCCAAAGGGGGCATGAAGCTTCGCCGGATTCCGCCGGGACGGTTTTACATGGGTTCGCACGATTCGGACGAGTACATCCGCAACAACGAACGACCGCAGCACCGCGTGACGCTGACGCAATCGTTTTTCGCGGGCGTTTACCCGGTCACGCAGGGCGATTTCCAGCGGGTCATGGAGTACAATCCGAGTATTTCCAGCGACGATCCGCGATGTCCCGCCGACAACGTGACGTGGTTCACGGCGATCGAATTTTGCAATAAAATTTCCGACGAGGACGGATTGCCGCACTATTACGAATTATCGAACATCAAACGACGTTCGAGCGGCTCCATCGAAAACGCGGACGTGTCGATCGTCGGCGGGGACGGATACCGGCTCATGACCGAAGCGGAGTGGGAATACGTCTGCCGGGCCGGTAGTATCACGCCGTGGTGTTCCGGCGACCTGGTCGTCGAAGTGACGCAATACGCCTGGTATTTCGACAATTCCCCGTCCGGAACGCAGCCGGTCGGCTTGAAGAAACCGAACTCCTGGGGCATTTACGACATGCACGGCAACGTAATGGAGTGGTGTTACGATTGGTTCAGCGAGTTGTACTACCAGCAGTGCGGCGAGGTGGAGAACCCGACCGGTCCGGACTCGGGCGCCGCGAGATCGATTCGCGGCGGCTCCTGGCATTTCGGCCCCGAAGCGACCCGCAGCGCCTGCCGCAATTCGAGCAACCCGGAACATGCCTCCAACATGATCGGCTTCCGCATCGCCCGCAACGCCTCCGACGATGCGATGGTGTAGATTTCAAACGGAAATATCATGTACACTTTTTATCGTATCGAAAACGGGCGACTCGTCGAAGCCGACGAGCAAAACGCGCAGGTGTTTTTCTATTATCAACTGGAAAAGCCGGAGGATTTTCAGCCGCTGCTCGACAAGTTTCAGGTCACGCTCCACGCCGTCCGCTCGGCGCTGGACGCCCATGAAGTCGCCCGAGCCGATCGAACCGACGATCACACGTTTCTCGTCTGCAAAAGGCCGCACTTGGCGCAACCGGAGACGCCGACGAAGCGTGCGACACCATTTCGGATTTCATCCGTCGGGATGTTTTTGTTCAAGGACAAGCTCTTGATCGTCAACGATGAAAACATCCCGTTGTCCGATTTTCATTCCACTTCCTGCCCGATCCAGAATATTCAGGATGTCGTCCTGAACCTGTTTCATCGCTCCACGCTCCATTTCTACGAAGAATTCCACATTCTGGAAAACCAGGTCCGCAAAGTCGAAAACTCCCTGCTCCATTCGACCTCGAACTCCCAACTGATGAAGCTCTTTACGCACGAAAAGAGCATGATTCTCTATCTCAATTCGCTCGGAAAGAACAACGCGTTGTTCGACCGGTTGCTGCAGGACCGCGAGCTTTTAAGTTTGACGAAGAAACAGATCACATTCCTCAAGGTGTTGATGATCGATTCGCGGCAGTGTTATCAACAGGCGGAAATCGCGTCGGAGATACTCTCCGGACTGACCGACACCACGGCATCGTTGATCAACAACAAACTGAGCCTGTTGATGAAGCGGTTGACGGTGATCTCGCTGATTTTCCTTCCGATCAACGCGATCGCCGGAATCGGCGGCATGTCGGAGTACTCGACCGTCGCGGAAAAATTCGGTCTGACGCTTCCGGTCGCGTACTTGCTTCTTTGCATCGCAATGTGTATCATCGCGTACGTCACGTATCTTTTCATCAAACGAATCGACGGGGATTAGGCTTCAG
>JAVBTU010000239.1:0-2902 GCA_031556015.1 Thermoguttaceae bacterium | reverse complement strand
GTATCGCCCGCGGATGTGGTTCGCGTTCAAACGCAACGTCGACCCGTGGTCCGGGACGCCGACGTTTTTCTTCCAGGTCGAGGAAAAGCAATACCTGTGCGGGATGGGACTGTCCAGTGCGTCGGCGGCGACGATGCGGCGTTTTCGCGAGTTGATCGACACCGATCCGGACGCTTTTCTCAAAATCGTGACGCCGCTGAACCGGAGTAAAACGGTTTTCCTGGAAGACGAAAAGTACAAACGCCCGCTTCCGCATCCACATCCGCCGGGAATCGCTCCGTGGTATCAAAGCAAATCGGTCGCATTGATCGGTCGTCGCGAACCGGATCAAACGCTTTACTCCGCGAAGCTCGTCGATTTTCTGACCGTGCAATATCTGAAACTGAAACCGCTTTACGATTTTCTCTGGGACGCGACGGTGCTTTAGCCGTTTGCCGCTTCGGCGCGGGCGTCCAGGACGCTCCGGCTAAACGGGGGGAATTTTACAATTATTGACACCATGAAAACTTTACTTCAAATCGTTTGTTGGGCCTTTTTGTGCTGTGGCGTTCTCCGGGGAGCGGATACCGTTTCGCTTTCTTCGCTCTTGGACGAAATGGTCGACCGGACCGCGATCGCGCGATTTCCCGAGCCCGCGTGGACGCTCAAGCAGCAAAGCAGTTACGATCGAAACTCGAAAAACCGGGACGAGGGATGGTTCTCCAACCACGACTGGTCCCAGTACATCCGCGAAGAGGACAACGGCGGCCGCAAGGACTGGGTGATTTTCGACGCCCAAGGCCCGGGAGCCGTCGTGCGGTGGTGGTTGTTCAACACGCCCGAAGCGGGAAATCTGCGGGTTTATCTCGACGGAAATTCCGAGCCGGCGTTCGCCGCGCCGATCAAGGACATGGTCGGTGGAACCACGCTTGCCGAACCGCCGTTTTCACAGGTTCTTGCGATGGGACGAAATTTGTATTTGCCGATTCCGTACGCGAAAAGCTGCAAGATCACCGTCGACGAGCCGACGATGGAGACGCTTTTCTATTATAATATCAATTATCGAACCTATCCCGACGGAACACCGGTTGAAACCTTGACGCCGGAGATTCTCAAAGCCAACGGCGACAAGCTGGCTGAAACCGGAAAGAAACTGCTCGCACCGAACGAAGAAACATTCCCCGCCGAATGGGAAAAAGTCGGCAATCTCCGTAAATCTGTAATCACTACCGATTCCTTTGTCGTCTTATCCTGGACAGGCGGCGCGATTCGGAAACTTTCGATCAAAGTCAAGGCGGACGATCTTCCCCAAGCCCTTCGCAGCACGTTGATTTCTTTCCGCTTCGACAACAAACGGACCGTATTTTGTCCGCTCGGCGATTTCTTCGGGAGCGGCGTCGGATTGAATCCGTATAAGAGTCGGGACGCAACCGTCGAAAAAGACGGAACGTTCACGGTTTACTGGGTGATGCCGTTTCAATCGAGCGCCGTACTGGAGTTTCAAAATCCTGGTCGGAAAATCGACGTCGAATTCATATCGGTCGTCATATCCCCTTGGGAATGGGACGAGAATCGCGACATGTACTTCAACGCGATCTGGCGTCAATCGCGCGACCTTCCGACTCGACCGGTCTTCGATTGGAATTTCGTTTCGCTCAAGGGGAAGGGCGTTTACGTCGGCGACGTGCTTTCGCTGGTCAACTACCATTCCCGCTGGTGGGGGGAAGGGGACGAGAAAATCTTCGTCGACGGCGAAACATTCCCCTCTCATTTCGGAACGGGAACCGAGGATTATTACGGATACGCGTGGAGCAGCACGGAGTTGTTCGAGCATCCGTTCCTTGCGCAGCCTCGCAGCGAGGGGCCGGAGCACGAACCGCTCGAAGGGGATCTGCGCTGTTACGGCAACAATACGAACCTGAGATTCCGCGCGCTCGACGCGATTCCGTTCCAGGAGGACTTCCGGTTCGACATGGAAATCTGGCATCACATCTTCACGACCGTCGATTACGCCGCGGCCTCGATGTGGTACGCCCGGCCCGGAACGGAAATGACGAGCGACCTGGACGACGCGGACATCCTTTTCGAAGCCCGGCAAAAAATGTACGGCAAAACGCCGAACCTCGTCGAACGGACGGAAAAACTCACGAAACAGTGGAGAAGCGAGCGTCGGATCATCGACATGCACCAGCACGTCGAACCGCTGAAGGAACGCTTCGCTCGTGATATCACGATCATGAACGACGTCGGCGTTGGAACGGTCGTGAATCTCAGCGGCGGTTTCGTGACGCATCCGGACGGCGAAATCTCGGAATTCCAGCGGAACAAGGAATTGGCCGACCAACTGTACCCGGGGCGTTACATTCACTTTTTCAGTCTCGATTTCGGGCGCTGGAATGAACCGGATTGGGAGCGGACCGCCGTCGAACAGGTCGACGAAGCGTACAAACTCGGCGCCGGGGGACTCAAGGAATACAAACGGCTCGGCCTGTTTTACCGGGACAAGGACGGCAAGTTGATCGCGATCGACGATCCGAAACTCGATCCGGTCTGGCGCCGTTGCGGCGAACTGAAAATGCCGATCACGATCCACGTCGCCGATCCGCTCGCGTTTTGGAAACCGTACGACGAATCGAACGAACGCTGGAAGGAACTCCGCGATCATCCCGGCTGGTGGTTCGGCGATCCGGACAAATATCCGCCTTTCCAGGAGCTGCTTGACGCCCTTTGCCGGGTGATCGAAAAGCATCCGGAAACGACGTTCGTCGTTGCGCATTTGGGGTATCCGGAGAATCCCGATTGGGTCGCGGAGCAGCTGGACAAATATCCGAACATGAGGATCGACCTTGCCGCGAGAATCCCGGAAATCGGGCGGATCGACGCGAAAAAGATGCACGACTTTTTCACGAAGTACGCCGACGGG
>JAVBTU010000057.1:0-3721 GCA_031556015.1 Thermoguttaceae bacterium | reverse complement strand
CGATCGCGAAACTCATCGCCATGCGGTGGTCGTCGTAGGTTTCGATCTCCGCACGGTTGCGGACGGTCGGCGGAAGAATCAGCAAGCCGTCGTCAAATTCTTCGACGGTCGCCCCGATTTTACGCAGTTCCACGGCGGCGGCGTGAATCCGGTCGGTCTCCTTGTGCCGAATATGGGCGACGTTCGTGATCCGCGTCGGCCCTTCGGCGAAGAGCGCGACGACCGACAACGTCTGGACCGTGTCGCTGATCGCGTTCATGTCGACCGTGATCCCCTTGAGCGGAATCGCGGGATCGCGACGGACGGTGATACCGTTTTCGGCGTAGAGGACGGAGCAGCCCATTTGTCGCAGACATTCGACGAAACGAACGTCTCCCTGCAAGCTGTTTTCGGTCAATCCGGCGACGGTGATTCTTCCCCCGCAAACGGCCGCGGCGGCGAAAAAATAGCTCGCCGCGGAAGCGTCCGGTTCGATTTTGTACGATCGTGGCCGATAGGCCGAGCCGAGCGGAACGGTAATCGTCCCACCTTCCTCCCCGGTCTCACCGCCCGGGGTGAAAAACCAGCTTTCCACGCCGAACGATTGCATGATCTTCGCCGTCATTTCGACGTAAGGCCGGGAAACGAGCGTTCCGTTGATTTTCAAAACGATATCATTCTCTTTCGAGATCAGCGGCGCGGCCATCATCAGGGCGCTGAGAAACTGGCTCGACACGTCGCCGGCGACCGTTGCGACGATCGGGCGCCCTTCGGAGCCGGGCGTATTCCAGTCGATTTGTCCGTACGGCGATTCACCGATCCAAAGCGGCGGGCAACCGTTACTATTTTCACTGCGAAGATTCGCGCCGAGCATTTTCAGTGCCCCGGTCAAATCCCGGATCGGTCGCTCGTGCATTCGCGGTTTGCCGTGAATGCGGTACGATTTTTTTCCGGGAGCCAGCGCCAAAGCGGCGGTCAAAAACCGGGCGGTCGTCCCGCTGTTGCCGACGTACAGCTCCGCTTCTTCGACCGGGAACCCCCCTCCGAGTCCTTCGACGGACATACGCCGACGAGCCGGATCGTGTCGGACGACGAGTCCGAGCGTCCTGAGCGCTCCGAGCATCATTCGCGTGTCCTCGGAATCGAGCGCTCCGTCGAGGGTCGTCGTTCCGGCCGCGAGCGCCGCGATCAGCAGGGCGCGATTCGTCAAACTTTTCGATCCCGGGGGAGAAACATCGGCGTCGATGGGACCACAGGGATGAATCGATATTTGCGACATCACAATTTTGAGGGGCTGTTTGACAATTGCTCCTTGGTTTTATACTCCACACCGCCATAAATGTGATGTTTTGTCCTTTTGAGAAACCGTAAAAACACCCCAACAAGCGGAGTACCGGTTAAAAGGGAAAAATCACTTATTGACGTTGAATGGTATACTCGGACCGACAGTCGGCCGACACCTCTTTCCGTGTTGAATTTTCAAACGGCCTCTAACTTCTCCTTTCGATCAAGTAACGTGCCAGCGCAACAAGCGTATCGTAGATGAGCCGGCGCGATTTGCCTTCGGCGTTGACCGGCTCCGATTCGATCAACGGTTTGAAAATATCCAGGGCCAAGCACGCTTTTTGCACCTTTTCCGCTGCTTCACAACGGCTTTCGTCGCCCCCGAGCAGGGCGGGGAAAGTCAATTTATGATGCTCGGAATCCTTGCGAAGTCGCTTTCCGACGGCGTCTTCGTCCCCGATCCAGTCGAGTAAATCGTCGGTAATTTGGAACGCCAAACCGAAGTTGACGCCGTATTCTTCCAACGCCTGAATTTTCTCTTCGTTCACGCCGCCGACCAGTCCGCCGAGCCGCGAGGAAGCCCGTAGCAACGCACCGGTTTTGCGCAGGTGGATCGATTCGAGAAATTTCACCGAGGCGTCGTAGTCGCCCGCGATCGTCGGATTGTCGGCGGCGTCCAGATCGTCCGCTTGTCCGCCGACCAATTGGGTCGACCCGGCCGCTTCCGAAAGCACGGCGCAGCAATCACCGGCGAGAGATTGAGGTTCGATACGGTGGGACAGCGTCTCGAAGGCGAGCGTCAACAGCGCATCGCCGGCGAGAATCGCGGTTCCTTCGTCGAATTGAACGTGACAGGTCGGGCGTCCGCGGCGCAGCTGATCGTCGTCCATCGCCGGGAGATCGTCGTGTATCAGCGAGTACGCGTGGATCATCTCGACGGCGCACGCGGCGGGCATACTCAATTTTCGCGGAGCGCCGCACAGATCGCCGGCCAGGAGCGTCAGCAGCGGCCGGATCCGTTTTCCCGGCGCAAGCAGGCTGTAACGCATCGCTTCCCCGAGCCGTTTGGGCGTTCCCGGTTTCGGCTCGGAGTACTCGTCAAGCGATTGGTCGACATCGCGACGAAGATCGTTGATATAGGAAAGAATGTCAGGACGAAAAGAATCCATGGAATCGTTCAGGTAGAATGGAAAGAGCCGCACGCAAAACGAAACGGAGCTTGCGGAACGAAGGGAGAGCTTCTCCCTGTTCCGCAAGGTACGCCTCGCCCCCATGCGGCTATACTGTAACCCGTCATAAAAAGGTTTTTTCTCTTTTAACCGGTACTCCGCGTGTTCGGGGGCTTGAACGGTAAAAGCAGTGCAAAAAACGACCGGTTCTCGACGATGTGGAGTATAACGGAAACCAAGCGGCATTCTTGCATCCGGCCGCGTGAATGTCAACCATCCCCCGGAAAGGGCGCGCAGGGCAGCAAACAAATATTTATGTGGTACAGCGAGCGCTGACGCCGGGGGCCGGCGAGTAATGTACGGACCGTTTTTACCGCGACAAAAACCCTTCCATCGCCTCCAGCACGGTTTCCGGTTCGTCTTCCAGGAGGTAGTGTCCCGCGGCCGGGAGGCGATGGACGTCCGCTTCAGGGTAGAATTGGAGAAATTTCGCCAAAAAATCGGGACCGAAGCACCAGTCCTGCATTCCCCAGATCAGTGAAACCGGTTTGTTGCGAAACAGCGGAAGTTTGTTTTCGATGTCCAGGAGCGTCGGATAGCTCGGGTGTTTTTCGGCGGCGGGAATGTCGTCGACGTACCGGTAAACGGCGGTCCGATTGCTCCAACTGTCGTAAGGGGCAAGGTATCCTTCCCGAACTTCTTTCGGAATATCGTGCGGTTTCGCGGCGGCCATTCGGAGGGCGGCATGCGTGAAGAGATTCATACCCTGGATCGCCCACCGACCGAAAAGCGGCAAACGGCACAGACGAATCCGCCAGGGAAATCGTGAACTTCGAAACGCGGCGGTGTTCATGAGAATGAGCCGATCGAAGCGTTCCGGCAAACGTACCGCGGCGCCCATGCCGATCGCTCCGCCCCAATCGTGGGCGACGAGCGTGATGTTCCGTAAATCGAGTTCCGTGATCAGGCGGCACAAATCGTCGATCCTCGCGGCTAAACGGTAGGAGTATTCCGATTCGCTCGGTTTGTCCGACAGACCTTGTCCGACATTGTCCGGCGCAACACAACGGTATCGGTCCCGAAAGCGAACGATCACGTCGCGAAAGAAAAACGACCAGGTCGGATTACCGTGAACCATCAGAAGGACCTTCCGCTGGGGATCGCCGGGATTTCGGCCCTTCTGCTCGTCCAGGTAGTGCATACGAAAGCCCCCCAAATCCAAGTATCGGGACTCAAACGGATAGAGGGAACGCCAAGAGGCTTTGGAGGTGTTTGACATAGGTACGGCT
>JAVBTU010000244.1:0-4987 GCA_031556015.1 Thermoguttaceae bacterium | reverse complement strand
TATTGCGAATATCCGCGCCGGTCACATTGTACTCGTCGCGAAGGACCAGGACTTCCAATTCCGTCCCATGTCGGCGGGTGATCAGAGTCGGGTCGAATTCGAACTGCGCGGCTTCCGTCGGGGAAACGGGGACCCAGAACGCGATCTCCAAGGGCGTATTTCCGTCCATCGTGTAGACGGTTTTGCCGGTTTCGGATTTCGCCAAATCGATGATCGGCTTATCGCTCTCATACCGGGTCGAAGCAAGAATCCGGAATTCGAGCGCCCCAGACTCGCTGATCATTCGTTCGATTCGCGCGACTTCGGCGTCTTCCGCTTTCGGAATGATGATGCGGATCTGATTGGTGCCAAGTTTCGTGATCGAGATTTCACGAATTCCGCCCGGGTTGATACGCATTCCGAGCGCCCGGGCCAATTGATCCATGTCGATCGCCTCGCTCGCTTTCCGCTGCGCGGTTGTCGACGGGGCGGGTTCGCCTTCGCCGGGTTCGGTCGCTTTTCCGAGAACGTCGTAAACGAGAATAACGCCGCCTCGCAGGTCGATGCCCAAAGTCAGTCGATGCCAGCCGAGGAGCGTCGATGTCACTCCACCGAGAAAACAGAGCAAAAGCACGAAGATCCGGAGATTGTGTTCCGGCATTCTCCACGCTTTCGAGCAGGCATTGGCAGCGTAACCGGAGAAACAGATCACGAAAATCAACGCCAAAATCGTAACATAGCCGCTCTTCCACCATTCCCTTTTTTCGACTTGAATCGTAGGAGCCGGTACCTGAGCTTCTTCCGAGGGATCGGCTTTGTCCAATTCGGGCTCCGGAAGATCGAGAGGAAGCGGCATATCGAGGTCCGAAGTCACTCCTACCGGAGGTTCCTCAGGCTTGACGGCTTCCGCCGGAGCCGGAGCAGGTTCCTCAGCCGTCGGGGCGGGAACAGGTTCCTCAGCCGCCGGAGCGGGGGCCGGTCCCTCAGCTGCCGGAGCGGGGGCCGGTTGCTCAGCCGTCGGAGCAGGGGCCGGTTGCTCAGCGGTCGGAGCGGGAGCAGGTTCCTCAGCTGCCGGAGCGGGGGCCGGTTCCACAGCTGCCGGAGCGGGGGCAGGTTGCTCAGCCGCTGGAGCGGGAGCCGGTTGCTCAGTCGCCGGAGCGGGGGCTGGTTCCTCAGCCGTCGGAGCGGGGGCCGGTTGCTCAGCCGTCGGAGCGGGAGCAGGTTCCTCAGCCGTCGGAGCAGGGGCCGGTTGCTCGACTTGTTCCGCAGGGGATTCGACGGTGGAGGATTCGGGCGCATCCTGCGCGAGGGCCGGAATCGAAACCATCAGAAGCGTTCCGACGAGAACGCATGAAAGAGTGGTCTGTAAACAACGGAAGGGCGATTGAAATAAGCGCTTCATCTTTCCGGCAAACTCCGTGGTAAAAAAATAGGAAAAACAGGGAAGGGAAATGAGTGGGGACGAAATTACTTCTTCTCTTCTTCTTGCGGATCGACAACGATCGCGGCAATGGCGCTGAGGAGAAATTTGACCTTGGTGTTATTGGAGTCGTCGAGCTTTAAGACGACCTCTTTTTTTTCCAAATCGACGCTATGAACGACGCCGACGATCCCGCCGACGGTGTAGACTTTATCGTTTTTCTTCAGGGCTTCGAGCATTTTCCGGCGTCGATCGTCTTCCCGCTGCTGCGGACGGATCATAAAAAGCCAAAAAAGAAACAGGACCGGAGCCATCAGGAGCAACATGCTCATCAGAGGATTATCGCCGCCGGCCTGGGCAAAAAGGGGCATTAAGCCGTTCAGTTCAAGATTCATTGACTTCTCGCGCATCGAGGCGAACTGCCCCGGGGAAACGGGTGGAAGGCTCAGCTTTGCCAGAGAGGGCTCCGACAATAATCACCGATAAAGAGCAGTATCATAATCATTTTTCGAGGTCCCGACAAGCCCGGTTCCTATCAGGAACGAAAAATTCGATACCAACCGCACACGGACCTGCTTTCATTTTTGTCTCGGGTATGAGAGAATTCCATTGGAGCACGGGCATCCTGCCCGTGACACAGGCTGGAAGCCTGTGCTCCATTTTTCGTTGTGAATTTTCCACCGCGACCTTGCTGTTATTCAAGAAAAAATTCATCGCCCCGATCCTGGCCGGGGAAAAGACGCAAACCGTTCGACTCTGGCGCCGCAGCCGGGTTCGAGCCGGGCAGAGAAGCTACATACCGGGAGTCGGGTATATCACGATCGATGCGGTCGATCCGATCCTGTTGGACGATTTAACCGACGCGGACGCCCGACTCGACGGATTTCCGGACGCCGCTTCTCTGCGCGAAGAACTGCACACTCTCTACGCCAAGGAACTCCAGCTCGGTTTCCAAGCTTTTCGGGTTCGCTTTACGCGACTCCCCGAAGCGGAACAGCTTCGGATCAAGGCCGAGCGTAAAAAGCAAAAAGAACTCCTCCAACAGGAAAAAAACTCCAAGGAGCATTACGAGAAAACGATGAAAAAGCTCCGCACGATCGCCAAGCTCGATTCCCCGGAGTGAGAGCAATGCATAACTATCCGAGTGTTTTGTCCGAGACCAGTTCGTGAATCAACCGATGGATGCCGTCGCTGGTCGGCGGGATTTCGGTATATCCTTCTTTTTTCAGGATGATCGACTGAATCCGGAAGACTTTCGTCGGGGATCCGGCAAGACCGCAGCGGTTCAAGTCGGCCTTGATGTCGTCCAGACTCCACTGTTCGAGAAGTTGGTTCTTCTCCTTCAGCGCCGATGCCCGCTTGGCGGTTTCCGCGGCAATTTTTTCTTCGTCCGCTTTTTGGCCGGGAACGGTGAGATCGACTCGAACCTGCTGGGCAATTTCCGATTCGACCTGTTTCTTCGTGTGTTTGAGCATTTTCTTGGCGGCCCAAGGACGCGGCGTGTTCGCCGTTTCGATCACCGTCGCGAGAATCGGAAGCCGAACCTTCACGATTTCCCAGCCGTTGCCGATGTTCCGCCGGACCGTCGCCGTCTTTTCTTCGACATTCACGACTTCTTCAAGGTACGTGATCTGGGACACGCCGAGTTTTTCCGCGCACTGCGGCCCGGTTTGAGCCGTATCGCCGTCGATCGCTTGCCGACCGCAGAAAACAAAATCGTACTTGCCGACGGTTTTCACCGCTTGCGAAAGAATGTAGCTCGTTGCAAGCGTGTCGCTCGCCGCCGCACGACGATCCGTGACAAGAATTGCGCGATCCGCGCCCCGAAACAGGCAGTCGCGGAGAATTTCCGCCGCTTTGGGGGGGCCCATGCTGATGACCGTCACGGTGCCGCCGAAGCGTTCTTTAATTTCCAGAGCCGTTTCCAGTGCGTGCAAATCTTCCGGGTTGAAAATCGCCGGAAGCGCCCCGCGATTGACCGTACCGTCGTCTTTCATTGCGTCGGTCGTGATATTGGCGGTGTCCGGAACCTGTTTGACGAGAACAATCGAGTCGTACGGCATGATAGATCGGAAAAAATGACTGGGCTCTTGTCCGCGAGACGAAACAAACGGCATTTTGACATTTTTCCGATATTTGTCAATATAGCCAGAGCGGGAAGCGCAAGCGCCTTTGCCCCGTTTCGATTTCGGTCGATTCGGTTTTTTTTGAGGCGGTTGTATGTTTTGTTCGCGTTTCAAACGGCGAACGGGTAATCACCCGAAAGTCGTTTGTCACGCAACACGCGGTCTTTGGGGAGCGTTATCCGGCAAATCTCGCTCAGCATCTCTTGCGGGCTTGGTTTTCAAACCCTACAATTCTGGAAGTGCTTGTTTTCCGCCCCATTCCCCTTTATTTTTCTGGGAGGACACTTAACCACAGAATTAACGACGAACATTATTCTTTGTGTCAGCAGCCGATCGGACTCAATTTATGCCAAAATCCATTCGAATCGCCGTCATTTCAGCGTTGTTTGTTTCCGCAACGCTCGGAGTGATTTGTTCGCACATTTCGATTAACGCGGCGGAATTAACAGGGAAAACGGAAGAACGAACGCCGTCTTTTTTTGACTTCGGGGATTTCGATTACTCGAAGGAACTTCTCCGATTGTACGACGAAAACAAATTGCTTAACGTCAAATCGTATCCGGTGCTGCGTCGTCTTGTCGCCAAAAGAATCGCCCGGGAACTTGAAAATCAATGGGGCGCACAGTGGGGAGATCGCACACAAGGTTTTCCGAAATGGTTGGAAGCCCACCCGGAACTCCTTGAAACGTTTTTCATCGCACTGAACGAACAATACGATGATATCGGAAACTGTTTCAAACTCCTGAAAAAAATGGGAACGGAGCATCCCGAATTATTGGAACAGAATCCGGAGCTTGCCATTGCGATTGCCGTCGTTTGGGATCGCGAGAATAATCGGATTTTCGGCGATTGCGGGGGATTGCATTACGGGGCGATTCCCCCCAAGGAAGCCAAATGCGACGCAATGGACAATTTTCTTTATTATTCCAGCGAAGCCGCGCCGTTTCACGCTCGTTTGAAATTGTTGCCTTACGACTTTTTAACGTACATCGTATGCAACCCCCTTTCCAAAGAGGACCGGAAATGGGTCTGGAAGCATTACGGCAAGAAAAAAACAATGCTCGGCATGTCGTATGAAGACCCTCCTTTTGTCGTGGAACACAACGATGTCACCAAAAGCGGCGTTTACGCGACGACGCTGATCGGGATTCCGTACACCCTTGAAAATATTCGCAAGCGAGGAACCGTCTGCTCCGGGCGGGCGGATTACGCGGCTGCGGTTTGTCGTTCCGTGGGCGTTCCGATTTTTCACTGTTGGGGATTCGGACACTATTGGGTCAAATGGGTCGAGTTCGATCAGGTGACGCCGAAAAAGATCACGTTCACCGTCAAAGACGCCGGTTGGCGGCTCAAAGACGACAAGGATTTTATCGCTCATACGATTTCACCGCAGACGGGACAGGAAGAAAACGATACCGATTTTACGTTGCATTTGGCGAGGGCGGCCCGGGACTTGACGGCG
>JAVBTU010000456.1:0-7098 GCA_031556015.1 Thermoguttaceae bacterium | reverse complement strand
GAGAACGTTGCCGGTAAAACGCTCGGAACCGACCTCGCGGAGGGGAAGCCGACTTTGCCGTTGATTCTCTTTCTCCAAACGGCGTCCGAAAAAGAGCGAGCCGAACTTTTCTCGCTGTTGTGTCGGGAAAACAAGGAAGATCAGACGATCCGGGAAATCGTGAACCGACTCACGCGAAGCGGATCGGTCGACCAAGCCCGGCAGACGGCGCACGAAATCGTGCGGGAAGCCGTTTCGCTTCTCGATTCGCCGCGACTGAACACGACCGACCCCGCCGCGATCGAAGCTCTGAAAAATATCGCCAAGTACGTCATTGAACGGAACAAGTAGTTGTCCCACCTTGGATTAGCGCGCTCCTTCTTCCCAAACGCGCTGTTCATCTTTCGTCCGTGCCGTTCTTGTCGAACACCGTACCGACGACAACCCCCTTCTTCATGAGTTCCTTCAGTTCGTCCAGATGCGATTCGTAAACGCCGCGCGGTGTGGTGTCGTGTTTTTTGCATAACGAAGCGGCCATGCCGACGACTTCCCCCATCATTCCACCGGTCCGCTGAACCCGGATCGTCCCGAGCGCGACGTGCGTGACGCTGATGTCACGTCCCGCCATGAACAGATTCGGGACGTTGCGCGAATAAAAACAGCGGTAAGGAATCGCGTACGGTTGAATCCGCAGATGCTCGGCGACCGTCATGAATTCTTCGCCGGGAAAATCCTTCGCGTTCTTTTCCGTCGGATAATGCAGGTCGATCGTCCAGGTCGTCGTCACGCTCGCGTCCGGCCACTGTTTCGCGCCGGTAATATCCTGCTCCTGAAGAATCACGTCCCCGAGAAGACGCCGCGATTCCCGTTTGCCGGCAATAAACGCGACCCAACCAAGCTTGCGATTGGCGACCCGTTCCGGCCAATCGCCCCCCGCCTGATTCTTCATGTACGCCCACTGTCCGTAAGCCGCTCGAAGACCGCGGTCCCGGATTTTTTCGATATCGAGAATCTGATCGTCGTTCAAACCGGTTTCCCAATCCCAGTCCCCTTTGACCATCGGAGAGGCGGTCTCCTCGTTGAACTGGATCGCCCAGGGAAGCGGAGGAAACGTCGTCGTCCGATCCGTTTCGACGGAATACCATTGCACCGACGCACCCATGGTCATTTTGTCCGCGACCTCCGGAGCGAGCGATTCGCCGGTTTCCGCTTTGGATTCCCGACCCATACGCCAATCGGCCCCGGCGAGAAAGCCGACCGATCCGTCTCCCGTGCAGTCGGCGAATAGCGGGGCCTTGAACCGAAGCTCCCGGTTCGTTTCGATATTCTTTCCGATCACGGCCGCGATTTTGTCGCCGTCTTTTTCCACGGCGACGACGTGAGTCAGGAAAAACGCCTTGACGCCGGACTCGGCGGCGAGCAAATTCATTTTGCGTTCGTCCTCATAATAATCGGCGGGCATCGCATTTCCTTCACGGCGATGATTCATCTGCGCAACAAGATTTCCGAGGTTCGGATACGGCGGCAGATTGATTCGGCCTTGCAGGTGAACCCGGACTTCGGAGCTGTTGTTTCCGCCGACCAGCGGTCGGTTTTGGATCAGGGCGACGTTCAAGCCGAGCCTTGCCGCCGAGATCGCGGAGCAGGTCCCCGCGATCCCGCCGCCGACGACGACCAGATCGAACGGACCGCCGTCCGCGTCCGGAGCAATGTCCGGCAGACCGAGCGCTTCGCGGCGCAAAGCGGCGAGCGTTTTCACGTCATTGGGAGGAATGAAATTCGTATCGGTCGTCAAACAGATCGCGTCGACCCGCCCGTCGAAACCGGTCAGGTCGCGAAGTTCGATTTTCCCGTCCAATTCGCCGACACCGATTTCGACGTCGTCGCCGCGTTGCCAAAACCACGGGTCGCTTTCCGTTCCGAATTCCGTGGGGAGCGTTTTCCCGTTGATGACGAGCCGGAACCGCCCCGGCGCGTGTTCGGTCGTCCACGGAGCGACCCAGTTTCGGGTCCGCACGAAAACGTGATACCGTCCCGGCTTGGGAAACCGGACCGGCGTTTTCGCGTTTTCAACCGGTTCGCCGTACCCGTGCGCGAGCAGAATCGGCGAGCCCATCACGTCCATGAACTGCTGGTCGACGACCCAACCGCCTTTGTGAGCGAACCCTTCCGCTTCGAGAAAAACGGTCGTTTCCGGATCGAACGCGGCGAAAACAGGGAACGAGAAAAAAAATGAAAGGGCGAGACATGCAAAAAAACGCTTCATGGTAACAGGCTCTCCCGACTATGTTTTGGGCAAATTGGTCCAATGGTGTTTTGGTACGAAATCATGTTTCCACGATGAAAACGAACGACGTGACCGACGGCGGCCCTGATTCGAACAAACTCGCGGCGCCGGCGAAACGGATCGAGTGCGAGTGTCTCATTCTCACATGATTTTCCCGGTTTTACAAGACTTTGCAGTTCTCTTGGTCCGGTCTCTCGTTTCCCTAAATTTTACGCAGGGCCGCATGATATTCGAATCCAGCCAAAAGGAAATATTCGTCCGGCGGCAACGCGGTATTGTTTTATACTATAAACGGTGAGAAATTCCCCGTTCGGCGAAAGCGAAGTCATTCTTGAGGTACTCCGAAGAATCTGGTTTCAAGCAGCGCCCGTGATGCAGTGCGTGTTGGCCGGATACACCAGATTCTTCACTACGTGAGTACACTTCGTTCAGAATGACAACGATTTGCTCAGCTTGAAAAAGGGCTTTTTCAAACCGTTTGTAGTATAACTTGCCAATGTTGGTATGACAGTGGAAATAATTTCATTGGTCGTTTTTCATTTACTCCTGGTCTTCCGTTTTGAGTTGAATGTTTTTCATGGCTACGGCGTTGCCGGCGTCGAGGACCATGACGACGGTTTCATGCCGCGCGCGACCGTCGGCCAGAACGAGCATGGTCGTCACGGGGGGAGAAGGACCCCGCGGATTCGTCATTTCCCGGAGAACGGCCAAAAGTTCCTGTCGTGAAGGAATCTCGCGATCATCGACCCAAATGGCGTTACTCTTCATGATTCGAACAATGACCGAGTTATTGTCCTGCTCGTTTTGGAGCGTCTGCTCCGCGGTAGGGGAGTTGCTCTCCGGGGGCGGGATTTCCAACGATCGCTGCAAGGAAAACGCCGCGGTGACCATGAAGAAAATCAACAGCAAAAACGTCACGTCGACCATCGGCGTCATGTCGACTTCTTCCACCGTAAAGAGCCTGCGGGGAATGAGTCGGCTCGATTCCAACTCCTCGGCGGTGATTTCCTCGACGGGCGGCGGAACTTCCTCTTCGGGAATCGGCTGCGCTTCGGCGAGTATCGTCACCTTGCGGCAATGCGGACAAAGAACTTCCCGACCGAGCTGTTTGGCGACGGCGTGAATTTCTCCTCCACATTGGGTACAGTAGACCGAAATTTTTTGGAGCATGAGCGTTTAGCGGGATTTGACCAAGCGACTGAGTTCCTTGAACACCGGATTTTCCGCGGTTTTGCACCATTCGAAAAGTATCATTTCCGTCGAACAAAGGACGGCGTCCGCCCGTTCCATCCGCCGCAAACCGATCTTGTGATCGGAGCGAAACCGGCTCCCGACCGCATCGACGACGATCGCGACGTTTTTCCCGAGCGCGAGCAAATCCAACGCCGTTTGCATCACGCAAACGTGAGTTTCCATACCGCAAACTACGATATTCGGACGGTTTTTCGCCGCGACGATTCGTTCGAGGAACCCGGATTCGTCGCAGCAACTGAACGATTTTTTCGAACAATATTGCCGCTCGGCGGGCAACAGTCCGGCAACGGCCGGGATCGTCGCGCCCAAACCTTGTGGATATTGCTCGGAAACGAACACCGGAACCTGGAGCAGATTCGCCCCTTCGAGCAGCAGGCGGACGTTTTTGACGAGCTTTTCACCCTGCTCCATCGCGGGAACCAAGCGTTCCTGAACGTCAATCACGAGTAAGAGGGAATCGTCGGTCGAGAGGAGGTTTTTCACGATAATCGGTCTTTTATCGGTTGGGAAATGGAATAATCCCGGGTCTTTCGAATAATTCAAACGCCCGGTGTCTATTCGTATGGTATGTATAAGCGCGGGGAAGGTACGTTTTTTGAAGTGATAATTGATAAGTGAAAAGGCAAGTTATCACCTATCACTTCTCACCTATGACCTATCACCTTACAAATAATATCTCTTTTTCAACGAATTGGAAACGGAGTCCTGATATGAAAACCCTTTTTGGTCTTTCCGGTTTGGCGGTCGTCGCTACCGGAATTCTCGTTGTTGCGACGGGCACGGTCCATGCGCAGTATCTTCCCCCCGTAATCAACAACGCCTTCTCCTCGGGCTCGGCGCCGGATTTCGTTTATCCGGAGAAGAAGCAGGAACTGAAACCGATCCGGGAAAACCAGGATACCCGGCTCATTTACCGTCAGTATGAAGACGAACTCCGCGTTCCCGCTTTCGGACCGGTCGTTCAAGAGCAGTACCGGATCGTAATCATGCCGGTCGCCGACCAATCGGCCCAAGCGGCGCCTCCACAGGTCCAGCCGCCGAAAGTGATCCCGCTCCCGAGTCCCGTCGACGCGCCGCAGCCGATGCCCGGGATGGTCGCACAGACGATCTACTATTTTCCGCCGCCGACGTTTCCGAATCCGATCCCGTTGACCGTTTACCGTCCGGCGGAACCGCAGCAACCGCAGGCCGAACAGTATCCGCCGCAAGCTCCGGGAGCGGAAGGCGGTTATCCGCAAGGTTGGTCTCCCTATGGCCCGATGCCGCAATATCCGAATCCGATGTACGCGCCCCCGATGATTACGCAAAAACAGTACTTCGGCCCCCCGAAACAACCGTCACAAAGTTTTTGTGACGATTGCGGGTCCGGCTCCAAGGGGCGTCGGTTTTTCAAGTCGAAATCGAAAGACCCCGGTCAACCCGGCGAACCGGTCGTCGGGCCGCCGACCCTCGTTTATCCGAACGGAATCGTCGTCCGCCCGAAGGTCTATCTGCCGGGTCAACCCTTTAAGAACACGGTTCGCGCAATGACGCCTTAACCGGTCGGGGAACGTGGAGCCGGGAAGAACGCGTGCCAAAAATCAGCATATCGAGAGGCAAAGATGCGAAGAGTCGTGAGAGGATATTCGTTTTTCGTTCTTTCGGCGGTTTTATTCTGTGTTCCGTCTCTTTTCAGCGGTGAACGACCGAACGTCGTCGTGATCGCGGTCGACGATATGGGATTTTCCGATCTTGTTTGTTACGGCGGCGAAATCGAAACGCCGAACCTCGACCGCCTCGCCTCGCAAGGATTGCGTTTTACGCAGTTCTACAACACCGCCCGATGCTGGTCGACCCGGTCCGCTTTGATGAGCGGGTATTATCCGCAGCAAATCCGCATGGATCCGGTCCAACAGGGGGTGCGGCTCCCGAACTGGACGACGTTGCTTCCGCACCATCTCAAACCGCTCGGATACCGCTGTTATCATTCCGGAAAATGGCACGTTCCCGGCGCCCCGAAAGTCGTCGCCGACGGCGGATTCGACCATTCGTATCATCTCCAGGATCACGATCGGAATTTCAATCCGAAAACGCACGAACTCGACGATCAACCGCTTCCGGCAATCGAGCCGGGGACCGGATACTACACCGTCGACGCGATCACCGGTTATACGCTCGACCATCTCGACGAACATGGACGGCTTCATTCGGGCGAGCCGTTTTTCGTCTATACCGCTTACACGGTCCCGCATTTCCCGCTGCACGCGCCGCCGGAAGACATCGCGAAATACGAAAACCGTTACAACGTCGGTTGGGACGTGATTCGTGAAGAGCGATACAAGCGGCTCCTGGAGTCCGGGATCGTCGATTGTGCGCTTTCCCCCAGGGAAGAATCGATCGGACCGCCGTATCGTTTCGATGTCGCGTCCACGAACCTCGGCGACGGCGAAGCGGGCTTCCCCTACGCCTGGACCGCGTTGACTCCGGAACAAAAACGGTTCCAAGCGACGAAAATGGCGATCCACGCCGCGATGGTCGACCGGATGGACCAAGGGGTCGGGCGAATCCTCGATAAAATTCGGGAGATGAACGCTTGGGACGATACGATCGTGTTTTTTCGTTCCGACAACGGCGCTTCGGCGGAGCTGCTCGTTCGCGGCGACATGCACGATCCGACCGCCGCGCCGGGGTCCGCCGCTTCGTATCTGTGTCTCGGGCCGGGTTGGTCGACTGCTTCGAACACGCCGTTTCGGCGGCATAAGGTTTGGAATCACGAAGGGGGCGTTTCGACGCCGCTGATCGTTCATTGGCCCAATGGTATCCAAAAAGCCGGAACGTTGCGCGAAGACGTCGGGCATGTCGTCGATCTGGTTCCGACGATTCTCGACTTGGTCGGCGTCGAACCGCCGAAAACGCACGGCGGCGAAAAGGTCCCCGATTTCCCCGGCGTCAGTCTACTTCCGGCGATCCGCGGCGAGGACGCGAAAGTCGAGCGGGACTATGTTTATTTCGAGCATTCCGGCAACGCCGCATTACGGCTGGGAGACTGGAAAATTCTCTACACGAAAACGGGCGAGCCGAACGATCGTCTCCCCGTGGAACGGAGCGAAGGCACGGCGGGCTGGGCGCTATACGACCTGAAAACCGACCGCTGCGAACAAAAAGATCTGGCCGCAACGCAGCCGCAACGCCTCGACGAAATGGTCGCAAAATGGTGGGATCTGTACCGCACCTACCGGAAACAGGCCGCCCCCTTGTGATGAATTTGGCATGCTATTGCGTTTATTGCGTTAGCGGCGGGAATTGACCCAAAACCACAATGAATTGAACGTTGAAAACGTTGTACAAAGCGTTTTTGGTGGAGGGTACCCGCACGGAGTACGTAGAAATGGACAAGGTCGAAAGTTCCCGTTTCGCCAGTGAGACGTTAGGCTTTCCCTCCGTGAACTAGCAATCCGTTTATTTTCGGATCCAATCAGTTCCGGTGGGGCGGTCCTCGATCGTAATGCCGACTTCGGCGAGGGTTCCGCGGATTTTGTCGGCGGTCGCGAAATCCTTGTTCTTCCTCGCCCCGGCCCGGAGTTCGATGATCAACTCCA
>JAVBTU010000287.1:0-7285 GCA_031556015.1 Thermoguttaceae bacterium | reverse complement strand
TGCCGGCCGACATTACCGGGATCGACATCATCGAGGAAAATCGCGCCGACGGGACCAGGGATTACCGGTTTCTCGATGGTCCGCTTTTCGCGAATATGATTCTCGCCGACGAAATCAACCGGACGCCGCCGAAAACGCAATCCGCCCTGCTCGAAGCGATGCAGGAACACCGCGTGACCGTCGGACGCAACCGGCATACGCTGCCCGACCCCTTTTTCGTTCTCGCGACGCAGAACCCGATCGAACAGGAAGGAACTTACCCGCTCCCCGAAGCGCAGCAGGACCGGTTCATGTTCAAGGTGTTCGTCGAATATCCGTCGTTCGACGAAGAGTTCGAGATCGTGCGAAGAACGACCGCGATTGAAACGGATGATATTCGCCCGGTTTTGACCGGTGAGGAAATCCTTGCACTGCAACAGATCGTACGGCAGGTGCCGGCGAGCGATCACGCGATGCGTTATGCGTTGGCTCTTGTCCGCCAAACCCGGGTCGACCAGCGGAAGGGGATTCCGGAAATCGTCCGTGATTACGTTTCCTGGGGCGCCGGGCCCCGGGCGGTGCAGTTTTTGAGTCTCGGCGCCAAAGCCCGGGCTCTGCTGTGCGGTCGGACTTACGTCACTTGCGAAGACGTCAAAATACTTGCCAAGCCGGTCTTGCGGCATCGGCTTGTAATGAGTTTTCTCGCCGAAAGCGAAGGAGTCTCCTCCGACGACGTCGTCCAAAAACTCCTGGACACGACCCCGGTGAGCGAAGACGAACTCTTCCGCGACGTCCGGTTTCAAAGTCTCTTCGCCGGTTAGGCCCCGGTTCGTTATGTTTTCTCGAAATTCAAATGCTCATTCACCAGACGACACTTCCCGGCCTTGAGCCGCGACGCGGCAAGGTTCGCGACGTTTACGATTTCGGCGATTCGCTCCTTCTGGTCAGTACGGACCGGATCAGCGCGTTCGATTGGATTTTGCCGACCGCGATTCCCGATAAAGGACGCGTTCTGACGCAAATGTCGCTCTTTTGGTTCGGGATGCTCGGCGTCGAGAATCATCTGATTACCGCCGACGTTTCGAAAATGCCGTTTCCCGCCGGGACCGATCTGGAAATGTTCCGCGATCGCTCCATTCTGTGCAAAAAGGGAAACGTCGTCCCGATCGAATGCATCGTTCGCGGGTCTCTGAGCGGCAGCGGTTGGAACGAGTACAAAAAAAGCGAAACCGTGTGCGGTCTGAAACTACCGGGCGGACTGCTCGAAAGTTCGCGGCTTCCCGAGCCGATCTTCACCCCTTCGACCAAAGCGGAAACCGGACACGACGAAAACATCTCGTTCGAGCAAATGGTCGATTTGGTCGGCAAGGAAACGTCCGAGTCGCTCCGGGAAATGTCGCTCGCGATCTTCCGCAAGGGATCCGAATACGCCCGAAGCCGCGGTATCATCATCGCCGATACGAAATTCGAATTCGGCCGGATCGACGGCAAGCTCACGCTCATCGACGAGGTCTTGACGCCGGACAGTTCCCGATTTTGGCCCGCCGACCAATACGCGCCGGGGCGGGCGCAGCCGTCGTTCGACAAGCAGTTCGTCCGCGATTGGCTCACCGAGAGCGGCTGGGACAAAAATTCGCCGCCCCCGGAACTTCCCGAGGAAATCGTCGAAAAAACCCGGGCTAAATACGTCGAGGCATACGAAATCCTGACGGGGCGGTCGTTTTGAGTCGCGGTGAAGCATGAATTTCCTCCTGACTTGTCCGCTTGAAGTTCGAGGCTTCGTCCTGTTCCTGCTCGGCTATGGCGCGGCGGTCGTTGTTCCGAAATTCACGGCTCTTTATGCCTTTTCGCCGAATCGCGTCGAACCAGGGCCGGTTTTCAAACGCGTTCTTCCGATCGCAACGGGAATCGCGTTAGTGTCGCTCTACTGGTGGGAAACGCAGGCCCAAGCCGTTTCGCTGGGAAAAGTCGTGATACCGCTGGCGATCGCGCCGGAATCGACGGGAACGCTTCACTTGCGATTTTTGGTTCACGCGATTCTTTGCCTGTTCCTTTTCGCGGCGACCTACATCGATTTCGAGGAAATGATCATCCCGGATACAATTACCGTACCTGGAACGATTCTCGGCTTGTTTTTCGCCGCATATTTGCCGCAAACGCTTCTTCCCGCAACGCAAATCCGCCCACCTTCCGAACAGGTTCAAACGGTTGCCGGAGAGATTCCGTACGAAGCCGAGGCGGTTCCGCTCCACGTCGCCAGTTCGCGAAGCTGGCCGAAAAGTTTGACGCCCGCCCCGGAAACACGGTCGCTGACGATTGCCGTTGCGATCTGGTGGTTCTGGTGTTTCGCCGGAATGTGCCGCGTCTGGTACGGTCGATTGCCGTTTCGTAAAGCTCTCGCGATTTTTTGCCGCTACCTGCGCCGTTCCCGTTCGACGTGGGTGCTTCTCGGAGACGGGCTGATCGGCACTCTTGTGATCGTGCATTTTTGGCGCACGGCCTTGCCCGATTCCTTACACTGGCGAGGGTTTCTCACGGCGCTGGTCGGACTTTTCGGCGGTGCGATCACGGTCTGGAGTGTACGGCTCATCGGCAGGCTTACACTCGGTCGGGAGGCGATGGGATTCGGTGATGTCACGCTGATGGCGATGATCGGCACTTACGTCGGTTGGCAGTCGTGTTTGATGATTTTTTTCCTCGGCGCGATCCCGGGCATGATTCTCGGCATCCGGCAGGTCCTCGTCGGGCAGGGTCGCGAGCTTCCTTTCGGCCCTTCGCTGTGCATGGGGACGGTACTCCTGATCGTTTTTTGGCCGCACTGCTGGAACCAAGTCGAACCGTTTTTTTCGCTCGGCTGGTTCGTCCCGATCATGATGTTGATCGTCCTGGTTCTCCTCGGCGTGATGCTACGGGCTTGGGTTTGGATCCGGTCCGTGATTTTTCATTCTCCGTAAACGAGATAATAATCGAGCGTAAAGCCGAGACTCGTGTGTTGGACGAATCCGGCGAGAAGCGATCGGGTCCGGAAAAAGAGGAAACCCCAGAACAGTCCGCCGAGAATCGCCCCGAACACTTCGCTCGGCGGATTCCCGTAATGCAGCATCGTTGACGCCAACGTCTGGACGAGAATCGCGGTGGGCGCCCCGTTTTGCGGTTCCATCGCTTTTTGCAAAAACCCGCGAAACAGGAATTCCCAACCGGCGTAATAAAGCAGGTACGTCGTCAAGTGCAAGGCGAAAATCGCTCCGGAAGCGCCGGGCCGAATTGCCGGATTGAGCGGATAAACCGCGAGGAAATTCTTATCGCAGCCGGAGAAATACCCGAGCAGCAGCATCAACGGCGTCATGATTAAAATGGACCGGAGCGCAATCGGCAAATCCCCGAGACACAGGCCGTAATCGGCGAGTTTTTCCCGAAACACGAATCGAACGATCCCGACCGGAACCAATCCGAAAAGCACGAACGCGAAAACGATCCGATACGTTCCCGGAACAAACCCGGTCGTCGGCAGGATCGCCGTCTTCCAAAGCGACGCCGCGAAACAGACGTAAAGAATCGCAACGGTCGGTTTGAATTGCGGCCTGCGAAATAGGCCGCGAGCAAAATCATAAAGTCCCCGGTCCATCAGTACTAGCCCCAAGCGTCAGCGCGGGGTGATGTTGGTGTGCTGTTAGCGGCGGGGCTTGCCCCGCGTTTGTGATGTGAAACGCTGCGACCTATCAAACGCATCAAGTGAAGCCGTCTGCGCGACCCAGCCCGGGGCAAGCCCCGGCGCTAACGGGGCGTGTACCATTTTTCCAAAACGTCGTTCCACGGTTCCCGGACGAACGCTTCGCGGACGGTTTCCGCCTGCGGGTGAAGCTGCGAATACCGGATTCCGAAGCCCCGCATCGTCGTCGAGGCACGTTTGGTTCCGTACAGTTCTTCCGCAAGCCGGTAATGCTCCTGGAGGATGTCCCGCTGCTGCTGGACGGTCGGCGGGACGGGGAGCGGTTCACCTTCCATCAACGCCCTCACCTCGCCGAAAAGCCAGGGATTGCCGATGATACCGCGAGCGAGCGCGACGCCCTCCACGCCGGTTTCCCGTATTCGCGCAACGCACGTTTCCGCCGTGTAAAGATCGCCGCTCCCGATCAGCGGAATATGCGGCCAATTTCGCGACACGAGCCGCTCCTTGACTTCTCGCACGAAATTCCAATCGCTCATCCCGGTGTACCGCTGTTTGACCGTACGACCATGCAACGTGATCCCCGCGATGCCCAGGTCGAGGGAACGGTCGACGATTTCATAAAATTTCCGGACGCTTTCCCCGGAATCGTCGAACCCTTTCCGCAACTTGATCGTCAACGGAACCGAATCGGGAATCGCCCGGCGGACGGCGTCGACGATTTTCGCGGCGGTTTTCGGATCGCTCATCAGATATCCGCCCCGGGAACGGCCGAGTACCTTTTTGACCGGGCAGGCGAAATTCAGGTCGATCACATCGAACCCCGCTTCGACGAGTCGCAGCGCCGCGGAAACGAACGTCTCCGGTTCACTCCCCATCAGTTGGGCGCCGACCGGATGTTCGTCCTCTTCGACCTGCATATAGAGCTTCGCCTTACGTCGGGAAACGGCGACGACGAATTGGTCGAGCAGAACCTCGCAAAGAGTGAACTCCGCGCCAAGCTTGCGGTTGATTTTCCGCATCGGAGCGTCAGAGTACCCGCTTAAAGCCGCCTGGATCGCCGGAAAGGAAACTTTCAGCGACCCCAAACACAGCGGCGAAAAAAGCATGGACAGCTAGTTGATTGAATTACTAATTACGAATTACTAATTACTAATAATATATGATTCACTAATTAGTAATTCGTAATTTGGAATTAGTAATTAATTCCCCCTCTTTCCCAGCCGGTGGTCGATCATGAACAAGCTCCCTTTGGACCCTTCGGTCATTTGGAGTTGGACCACGATTTCGTTGGCTTGGGCTTCTTCTTCGACCTGTTCTTCGATGAACCATTTGAGGAAATTGTCGGTCGTGTAATCTTTTTCCTTTTCGGCGATTTCGATCAGTTTGTAGAACATCGCCGTCACCTTGGTTTCGTGATCGTAAACCTGCTGGAATAGGGCCAGTGGGGTCTCCCACTTGGCATCGGGCGTTTCGATTTTTTTCAATTCGACCGTTCCGCCGCGTTCGAGAAGATAGTGGAATATTTTCAGAGCGTGAGTTCGTTCCTCTTCCGCCTGGACCATCAGCCATTTCGAGCAGCCGGGCAGGTTTTGTTCCATCGCCCACGCCGCCATCGACATGTAGAGGTAGGAAGAGAAAAGTTCCGCGTTGATTTGTTCGTTCAGGGCTTTCGCCATTGTTTTACCGATATTCATGGTCGTCTCCCAAAAAAAGTCAATGTCTCTCCTGATTCGGCACTCCCCGAAACGGCTCGGGGCGCCCCTTCGTTCATCGGCTAATTGTACGCATACCGGTGGAAAAAGCAAGCGAGCGGAGCCGAAGAGAGGCTACTTC
Source organism: Thermoguttaceae bacterium (assembly GCA_031556015.1). Taxonomy (GTDB): domain Bacteria; phylum Planctomycetota; class Planctomycetia; order Pirellulales; family Thermoguttaceae; genus JAVBSX01. The sequence goes on along the minus strand of JAVBTU010000287.1, from coordinate 1,803 downwards.
AGCGAGCGCACGTCGACGAAGTGTCCGGTGATTCCCGCGGCGGCGGCCATCGCGGGAGAGACCAGATGCGTGCGTCCCCCCTTGCCTTGACGCCCCTCGAAATTCCGGTTGCTCGTTGCCGCACAGCGTTCTTTCGGTTGGAGTTGGTCCGGGTTCATCGCAAGACACATGCTGCAACCCGGCTCGCGCCATTCGAAACCGGCGTCTTTGAAAATTTTGTCCAAGTCTTCCCGCTCCGCCTGTCGTTTGACCGGGCCGCTTCCGGGAACGACCATGCCGTGGACGGTCGACGCGATTTTCTTCCCCTTGACGACGCTTGCGGCGGCCCGCAGATCTTCGATCCGCCCGTTGGTACACGAACCGATAAAGACGCGGTCGATTTTAATGTCCGTTATCGGCATTCCTTCCTGAAGACCCATGTATTCCAAGGCGGCAACGGCCATTTTCTTATCGTCGGCATTGGCGAAAGACGCGATCATCGGAATCTTTTCGTCGATTCCCGCGACCTGGGCCGGATTCGTTCCCCAAGTCACTTGCGGCGCGATCACGGCGGCGTCGAACGAGTATTCCTGGTCAAAAACCGCATCCTGATCGCTGGGGAGCAGTTTCCACGACTTGACTGCCGTGTCCCAGAAATTTCTATCCGGCGCGTATTCCCGACCGAGCAGATAATCGAATGTTTTCGTGTCCGGCGCGACCATTCCTGCCCGGGCTCCCATTTCGATCGCCATATTGCAGACGGTCATCCGACCTTCCATCGAAAGATTTTCGATCGCCGGACCGGTGAACTCGACGACGTATCCCGCTCCGCCTGCGGTCGAAAGCCGGCCGATGATGTACAAGACCAGATCTTTCGCGCAAACGCCCGATTGCAGCTCGTTTTTCAAGTGGATTCGCATCGTTTTCGATTTCTTCTGTCGCAGCGTTTGCGTTGCCAGAACGTGCTCTACTTCCGACGTTCCGATCCCGAACGCCAACGCCCCGAACGCCCCGTGCGTCGCCGTGTGGGAATCGCCGCAGACGATCGTCATGCCCGGTTGCGTCAAGCCGCGCTCCGGTCCGACGACGTGGACGACCCCTTGGTCCGGATCGTTGATGTCGAACAAACGAACCCCGAATTCCTTGCAGTTGGCGCGGAGCAGGTCGATCTGTTTCTTCGCGATTTCGTCGACGATTGGCAGCGAACGGTCGGTCGTCGGGACGTTGTGGTCCTGCACGGCGAACGTCTTGTTCGGACGACGCACGGTCCGACCGGCCAGTCGTAACCCTTCAAACGCTTGCGGCGATGTCACTTCATGAACCAACTGCAAATCGATATAGAGAATCGCATCCTGCCCCTCCTCCTGACAAACGAGGTGGTTGTTCCAGATTTTTTCGTACATCGTTTTCGGCGAAGAAGCTATGGACATGACACTCCGAAGAAATGAGAAATGGGAAATGAGAAATAACTATAACGAGAAACGTGGTAATGATTTTACCCTCACGGTTTCGCTTGGCTACCCGGTGGGTGTTTCATTTTTACCATGTGTATCGTTTTGCCGCATCATAATAACACACATGAAGTGTGGTGCATGAGAATTTCCGGAATGTGAACCGCCAAGGAGTGAAATTACACTGCAATTCTCCACTCGCTCGAATGTCGTCAGGTTTTACTGTTTGTTGGCACGTTCTTTGCGTCTCTTCATTGATGTTAGTTCTTCCGACCCCCTTTCCCTGATTGAACGATGCCCCTCCATTCAACGACTCTTTACGATGAATACTCCGATTTCGACGCGATCATCGACCGCGGTTCGAGGAGAGGCT
>JAVBTU010000138.1:0-2650 GCA_031556015.1 Thermoguttaceae bacterium | reverse complement strand
GTGATCACGGGCGTTCCGTGGAGGATGTGCGGTATCCGTTTCACGTGAAAACCGCATTGTGAAAGATTTCTATCTTTCGGGCAACATCTACTTTGCTCAATTTCAAATAACGCACCGGAGCGAGTATTCTCTTTAATCCCTAAACTCTTCCCAAACCGACCCGTTTTGACTAAAATTGGCGGTGAGTGAGAGTTTTTCATTTCACAAAGCGATCAGGAAGCTAAAATCCAGTATCCCGACCTGTTTTTTCGAAAATCGAGGAGCCCGGTCGCCGAGAGAGGGACGCTTCACTCCCGATCTCACGGACATCGTTAAAATTCACGATGTTTTCCTGATAATTGAATAGCATCCGTATCCCAATGCATATTATCCTGTTCGAAGATTCGCTTGTTTCGCAACTTTATCCGGTTTCGGTAAGCAAGCCGGCGTTTTTGCTCAATGTCGGATCCTACTGCCTGATCGATCTGGTCAAACGGCTCGGAATCACCGTCGAAGCGGTGGTCCGCCCGCATTTGCGGGAAATCGTCGCGGTCGATTATCCGGAGTTTTGGACGCCGGAAAAAGGGCCTCGTCAAGGGCCGATCCTGCTACTGAACGCGAGGGCGGTTCCCCACGCCAAGCTGCTCGACGTCCTCAAGAAACTTGTCGAGCAGGAGCGGAGCGGGGTCGTGTCCAGCGGGCATCAGACCGCCTGTGTTTATCTGGCCGGGCAGAACAACACCGCTTTGCCGAACCAGGTCGTGGGATCGGGCCAGCTCATGGGACTGATCGCCGACATGAAACTCGACCAACTCGACGCGAATATTCCACTCATGGAATACACGCACGACCTGGTTCGATTCCAGATGAAAATGCTCAACGAAAACCTGGACGATCGACTTCGGATCGGAAATTACCGGGAAATCGAAGACGGAGTCTTTGCTTCCGGCGAAGTGTCCATTGGTGATTACCACATCTTCGACACGAAAAAAGGTCCGATTTTACTGGAGCAAGGCGTGAGCATTGCGCCGTATTGCTTCGTCCGCGGACCGGTGTATATCGGCGAACATACCCGGGTGATCGAGCATTCGGCGATCAAGGATTTCGTGACGATCATGGAAACGGCGAAAGTCGGCGGCGAAGTCGAAACGTCGACCATCGGCGCGTACTCGAACAAGCAGCACCACGGCTTTCTCGGGCACAGTTATCTGGGCAGTTGGATCAATCTCGGCGCCGGAACGTGCAACAGCGACTTGAAGAACACCTACGGCGAAGTCACGACGGAGTTTTCCGGTCGCAAAATCAAGTCCGGGATGCAGTTTCTCGGTTGCGTGATCGGCGACTTCTCGAAAACGGCGATCAACACGAGTATTTTCACGGGGAAGATCATCGGTTCGTGCAGCATGGTCTACGGATTCGTCACCACGAACGTCCCGAGCTTCGTCAATTATGCCCGCTCGTTCGGACAAGTGACCGAAGCGACCGTCGACGTCGTGATCTCTTCCCAGGCCAGGATGTTCCAGCGGAGAAACGTCGAACAGCGCCCTTGCGACGAACAGCTTTTGCGAGACATTTACGACCTGACCCGCAGCGAACGACAACTCGCCAACGAGCCGCTGTCATTGTAAGCGGGAGCGGGGGCATTCAGGACGCGATGTTTCTTTTTTTGTCTCACACGGAGGCACGGGGCCACGGAGGTGCTTACATCTCGCCCTGAATCTGTTCCAAGGCGTTGCGCATGCCGGGGAGAGGGATTCGTATCACGTCGGGATCGCTCAGCGGCCCTTCGACGTGGACCGCGTTGAACTGTTCCCCCGCTCCGCCGACCAGGTCGCTGAGGATCGGGATGCGGCTTTTCGCATTGCCGAGCTTCGGGCGTAGGATGAGATTGATTTTTCGATTCGCGTCCCACTGCAAATCACCGCTTCCTTCCAGCGAAAACGCGTCTCCTTGGAATTTGACGGAATTGAGCAGCATTTTTTTGCCTTGGATCCGGAACTTCACGTCGCTGGAGCTGAACGCGTTGTCGCTCGGTTCCTGGATGCTGAGAATTTGTAACAGTTTGATCATCGCCGGCGTTTCGTAAAGGACGGCGTTACGAAGCGCGATGAACCCTTCTCCGGAAATCGTATCCGTGTTCTTGCCTTCGCCGCTGATCCGCGCACTGGCCGTGATTTGCCCGGACACGTTCTTGCGAGTCAGCGGACCGCTCTTTTCCGCCGAGGACGCGCTACGAAAATCCCGAACGAACGGCGTCAGACTCGCTTCGATCAAATCCATCTGCACGTTGTATGACGCCGTTTTCGGGCCGAACAGGATTCGACCGCGGCAATACGCCGCTCCGTCGAACACCGACGCCGAAATCGGACGCATTTCCGAATTCGTTCCCGCCCGGGCCCGATTCGCTTCCTCCAGATTCATCATACGCTCCCGGTACGGATCGAAAAGATCGACGGTGTCTTGCGAATTTTCATTGGTGCGACCGCGTCGGGTTTTTCCGTACATTCGCTGCTCGAACGACGGCGTTTCCGTCAAAACATTGCTTGCGGCGATTCGGTTTTCGTCCGGCGCTTGTCCCCAATATTTGACGCGATCCAAAATCGACGACTGGCGACGATCCATCACGACATTTTGACCGAAGAGTATCTGCTCGCCGTCGTAAAGAAACGGG
>JAVBTU010000451.1:0-3439 GCA_031556015.1 Thermoguttaceae bacterium | reverse complement strand
AATATCGTCGTGATCGTCGAGCAGTTCGATCAGCTTCAAAACGAGCGCGGCGGTTTCGGCGTCTTCAACTTTGGCCGTATCTTTGGGGATCAGGGACAGTTGCGTCGCTTCCGGAACGATCCCGGCGGCGTCGAGCGCTTTGGCGACCGAGTCGTAAGCGGCCGGCGAACAGGTGATCTCGAATTGTCCCTCTTCGGTCGACTCGACATCGTCGGCGCCCGCTTCCAAGGCGAGTTCCATCAGTTCGTCTTCCGTTTTGATTCCGGCGGGAATCAGGAACAAACCTTTTTTCTCGAAATTCCACGCTACGCAGCCCGACGCTCCGAGTTTTCCGCCGCAGACCTCGAAAATTTTCTTGATTTCCGGAGCGGTCCGGTTGCGGTTGTCGGTCAAGCCTTCGCACAAAACCGCGACGCCGTTGGGACCGTATCCTTCGTAGACCACTTCGTCGTACTGCTCCGTATCACCATCGCCGGTTCCCCGTTTAATGGCTCGCTGGATGTTCTCTTTCGGGAGACTGACGGCTTTCGCTTCGTCGATTGCGGCTCGAAGTCGAATGTTCGAGTCCGGGTCTCCCCCGCCCATTTTCGCGGCAACGATGATCGCTTTGGCCAATTTACTCCACAGTTTTCCTCGTTTGGCGTCGACGAGCGCCTTTTTGTGCTTGATACCGGCCCAATGAGAATGTCCAGCCATAATTCATGCTCCTTCAATAAATTCAAAACGCCCGGGCGAGGCTGTTCCCGCCGGACACACCGAAAAAGTATAACCGATGGTGAAAAAAATCGAAAGGGGGCGATGTCTCTCGTCCAATGCCAAAATCATTCGAAGAAACATTTGGTCGCCCGTGGAAACAAGTCGACAATGGAATCGCGGAACTTTTCGGTCGAAAATCGAGTCTATTACTCGACGGTCTATTTTCGCAAAGCCGATTCGCTTTCCGATTCGATTGACACGGAGCGACCCCTACAACTTGTCCAAACAGCCTCGATTCGCGAAAGGTTACGGCGGGATTATCCGATAATTCTACCGCAACGGGAGGATTGTGGTATTCTGGAAATGGGGGTTAAGCGAGTCGTATTGAAAAACCGATGGGTTGGACACGGGATGCTTTTCCTTTGGCGGCTGTTCACCCCAGTTTTTTTCTATTTCATCCAATTTTGAGAACCGGATCATGTCCTTTTTCGACTTTTTTCGTTCATCGTCCCAGAAGAAACAGCACAACGCGAATACCAAATCGCTGAAATTCGAAACTCTCGAAAATCGCGAAATGCTGTCGGTCAACAGCATCCTCTCTCAACAGTATACGGACACGATCTCCACTGCGGACTCGAATGCGGCGATGTATTTGGAGTTGAAATCCGACGATGATAAAAAATGGGGCGTCGCCGTCGGGCTGGTCATTGAAGCCGCGGACGGTTCAAAACTCGATCCCTCGCAAATCACCGTAAAATATCAGAAAACGGACAGCACCACGAAAGAAGTTTCTTACGAAATTCTTCCCGATTGGGCGGTTCTTTACCAAACCGACACCGAGGCGAAAAGCACGATGATCATCTACGTTCCCGCCGGAACCTACCAGGTGATCGTCAAAGGGGACAATCAAACCACCGGCGCGTTTACGGCAGACGTTTACGTTCCCGGTGGAACGAAAGACAACCCGACCTCCGTCCCCCAGTACACGCCGCTCCTTGTCCAAGCGGGACTCCATCAGATGTCGAACAAATGGAATGTGTCGATGGAGTCGATCTACAAAAATCTCCTCGGCACGAATTACCGACAGAACATTTCCAAGGACGATCCGGAGCTGAACGTGACCGAAACCGGTCGGCTCAACCAAACCGACGCCACGATTCTCGGCTCCGTCGCCGCTTCCGGCAAAGTGACCGCGACGCTTACCAAAACGGAGCCGGAGCCGATCGAAGACGCTCTCAAATTCTCCGAAGCAAAATTGTCGACAGACGAAAAGGCGACCGCCTTCGGCGAGCCGACCGCCGCGATTACCGTAACCGGCGGAAGTGCGTCGAGCCTGAAAGATTACACCGTTACGCTTGATTCCAAATATACGATCGCGAGCAGTTCCGGCGGAGCGGACCTATCCAAAGTGGACTTGCCGGCGCTCGTTTCCGGAACCGATTACAAATTCGAGGATGGAAAATTCTACTTCAATCCGAACGGGAAATTCAATTTCATTCCCAAGGGAACGACCGCGACGCTCACGCTCAGCTTCACCGCGACGGACAAGACCGATACGACCAAAAAAGGGACCGGAACGATTACCGTAACGATCAAAGGCGCGAACGATTCCCCGGTCCTCGACACGACCCCTGTTGATATCACGCCGACATCCGCGACCAAACCGGTGGAAATCTGGACCGAACCGTGGAGTACGACCGTCGACGGCAAGACGACGACTCACAGCGACGAAGTCGCATTGGTCATCGACGGGAAAAATATCAAGATCGGTGACACCGTGATCAAGACGATCACCGACCCGGACGTCGGCGATACGTTTGAGTTCGCGACGATCGGATATCCCGAAGGTTCGGTCACTTATGAAAACAGTACTTGGACACTTTGGAAAGGGGAAGGCGAGAACAAAAAAGCGTTCGGCGAAATCCGGCTCAGCACCGACAAAAGAACGCTTTACTACAAAGCGGCCGGCGCCCGAACCGACAGCGCATTCTCTTCGCTCACCGACGGCGAACTGTCCGACAAGTTGAAATTCACCTTCACGGTCAAGGACAATCGTAGTGTCACGTCGACGGAAACCGACGGCGAAAAGAATCAGAAATCCGAGTCCGGCGCCTGTACCGTCGACTTTCAGGTCAAACGGAAGGTTGACGCCCAAATGGGCCTTTCGATCGAATCCACGGGCACTACGACCGTTTCGGTCAAAGCACAGTCCGTCGGACAGGACGAACCGCGAACGACGATCAAGCTGCCGTCGTTCTTCACGGTCGATTACACCGGCGAAAAGCTCTTGAGTTACACCTTCGACGAGATGACCGTGACCGGTTCGACCGGAGTGACCGTCCCCGCGTCGGTCGTGACCGCTTTGAAAGAAAAACTCGAAATCTACGGCAGCGACAAAACGGACGGCACGATTCAAATCAGCCGCAGCGGCCTCGACTCTGAAACGAGCGCCCTGCTCAACAGCCTGACCGACGGGCAATCGATCGACGTCGCCTTCAAAATCAAGGTCATGAATGCCGATTCGGAATCGGAATACGTCTTGTCCGAAACGCTTCATATCGTCTTCACCAAGAGCGCCGACCTCGTTCTGGACAACGCGACTCTTTCGGTCAGTCAACATGACACCGATTGGGTTTCCACCGAGCCGGTCGAGATTCAAGGTGGTGTCAAGCAGATTTCGGCGATCTTCTACGACTTGAGTTTCACCGGCAATCCGCAGATCACTTATCCTTCGGAAGCGGGG
>JAVBTU010000422.1:0-6835 GCA_031556015.1 Thermoguttaceae bacterium | reverse complement strand
CGTTTTGAAAAAAGATGCGCGAACGCGGCAGGAAGAGGAGCGGCTCGTTGCCGATTGCATTCTAAAATATACGGCCGAGGCGGCGGAGATTCCCGTCGATATACCTCTTCCCCTGATCGACGACGAACACTTCACGTCCGAACGGACGATCGCGGACGATCCCTGGATCGAGCTGCTTCTCGGCGATGCGGCCGCGGTTCTTTTCGTCGGGGGCAAGCCGGTCTTCACGAAAAAAATTACGGACGTCGGATCGCCGCTCATTTCGGCGGAACGTCCGATCTCCCCGGAAGCGGAGTTCATGCAGAACATTTTCGCCGGCTCGTTCGCGCCGATGCATCAAGGGCATCTGCGAATGATCGAATTGGCGCAACAGCGTCTCAGCGGAAAAATCGCTTTGGAAATTTCCGTGCGCAACGTCGACAAAGCGCCGCTGGATTACACGGAAATCGAACACCGACTCCGGCAGATCGACGAAACGATTCCGGGCCAGGCGGTTTGGCTGACCCGAACGATCCGATTCATCGACAAATCGCGTCTTTTCCGAAACGCGACGTTTCTCGTCGGGGCGGACACGCTCAAACGAATCGGCGATCAAAAATACTACGCGAACAACCACAGCATCCTGATGGAAGTGTTGCGTATGATCACGTACTGCGGTTGTCGGTTTCTCGTCTTTGCACGGCCTTTCGACGGTGATGTCGAAAAACTTCAAACCCTCTTCATTCCGGACATGTTGCGAACGCTCTGTGAAGAGGTTCCGGAAGAGGAATTTTGTGACGACATTTCCTCCTCCGCGATCCGGGAACGAATCGAAAACGGCGTAAAACCGCCGGAATTACGGACCTGAACGGATCGGAATTACGATTTCAAGCCGTCGAGTTTCATTTCGAGCTTGACGTTGGCCCGCATCATTTCGTCCCAAGTCAGGATCTTTTTCTGTCGGGTCGCGTCCCGGCCGAGGATGCAGGTCAGGTTCGAGCGGACCGAGGGGGCAACGGTCGCATTGCTGAAATCTTCCGCTTGGATCGCCTCGAAAAATTCTTTCACGTTGGTTACGGTTCCGTCCCAATAATTATTCGCACAAGTGCCCCCTTCGTACGGTTTGTTGCCCCGGATGCAAACCTCACCGAAGTAATCCGTTTCCAAGGTTCCCTGGGTTCCCCAAGCCCGACAAACGATTTCGTCCCGCACGCCCGGCACGAATTTGACCGACGCGAATTGCAACGCCACGTCGTTCGGAAATCCGTACGTCACGTCGTAATGATCGTAAATATCGCCGTTTTTCCGGGTTTTACGACCACCCAATCCGGCGGCAAACAGCGGATTCTCTCCGATGATCCAGGTCGCGACGTCCAGCGTGTGGATGTCCTGCTCGACGATGCAGTCGCCGGACAGCTCCATCGACTGGTACCAATTCCTCAGGTACGAATCGGGGCCGGTCAGCACCGCGTCGTGCCCCCCCGCACTCCACGGGTAGAACGAGTACAGGCTGACCAGTTCGCCAAGATCGCCCGCGTGAACCCGCTTGATCGCTTCCCGGAAATATTGATTCGCTCGCGTTTGGAAGTCGACAAGAAACGCCAGTTTCTTGTCGCTCGCTTTTTTGCCCGATTTTTCAATGGAAACACAGCCGGGCACATCGACCGCGATCGGCTTGGAAAGGAAAACGTGTTTTCCCGCGTCGACCGCCGCCGCGGCTTGTTCCGGATGGACACTGGGCGGTGTTTCGATGACGACGGCGTCGAGCTTTCCCTCAAAAAGCCGTTTGTAGCCGGAAAGCGTACTGTATTGCCGATCTGCGCCGATTCCGAGCTTTTCACCGGTCGATTTGACGCGATCCTCGAAATAATCGGAAACGGCGACCCATTTGTAATTCGGGTTCTGGTTGAAAACATCGGTAATCCAGACACCGCGTCCGCCGCAGCCGATCAAGCCGATTTCCAGTTTGGAGTTCGCCGTCGATCCGACGATCGATTGCGGTGGAACGATTGCCGCCGTCGCCGCGGCAACGACCGAAGAGGATAAAAACGTTCGTCGTGATACTGACATGAGTGTGGAGGGGTAGAAGGGTGGAAGAGGGGAGGGGAGGGGAGGGGGAAGCGTTTTGCATCTGGGTCTCACTATAAAAAAACTTTGGGACAAAAGCAAGCATGAATCTTTTTTTCGCCTCTTTTTTAGCCGGTACACCGCGTTTACGTTCCTTGCGATACCCTTCATTCAACCGGCACGATCAGGTCAACCCAGTTTATCAATATCGCGTATTTGCACAAAAGAAAAATCCAAATCGCTGCCGATACATCCCCTGTCGCAGAGGAGCCTGCCCGGTTCCGTATTTGACAATTAGTACGAATTAGACCAAAATGGTAAAAAGCACAGTAAACACGATTAGTTCGTTTCGCGACTTAAAACTGTTTGTGTACGACACGCTTTGCCGAGACCATGAACTGCTGATGAATGCGTTTCCGACGTCGGAAATGGTATTAAAGCGGGGAAAAGACGGGTCCTGCGGCGTGATGTTTTGTTTGCACGGTCCCAGGGCCGTTAAATTCAGTGCGATTTGGGAAAGGGAAAATAATCGGGTTTTGTTCTACGGTCCGACCGGCAAACGCTATTTGCAAGTCGAACTGCAAGACATGACCAACACCGAATTTGAAATTACGAGGGAAAACTGAAGTGTTTCGCAATGGTCGATGAATCAATACCTGCCCCAAGTTTCAGCGCGGGGTGATGGGTTTCGGCCGACGAAAAGCGAATCCGGACCGGTTTGGTGAAATTTTACGAATTTTTAAGAACACCGGGGTTCGAACTTCGTATTGATTGTAGTGAGGGTGAGGAAAAGTTGCGGAAATCGGGCGATTCGCCGGGGATCCGCGGAAACCGCACCGGTATAAAATTGGGCGAGTTGATCGCCGTTGTAATCATTTACGTTTCACGTCTGGCCCGAGGGAAAGACGTTGACTTTTGGGGGAGGTAAACTATGTTAGTATTGTCGCGACGGGAAGGCGAACGGATTCGAATCGGCGACTCCATTACCGTAACGGTGGTGCGGTGTGCCGGAGACAAGGTCCGTATCGGAATTGAAGCGCCGCCGGATATGCTCATTCTCCGGGGTGAATTGGAATTGTACGATAAAAGGGAAGGCAAGCCTCACAAAGAGACGCCTGCCCGCCAGTCGGCCGGGGCTCCGGTCGATTACCCGGTCGGGGGGACCGTCCCGACAACGGTGTTTTAGGGAGGGGCATCGCTCCGTGTGTGGCGTGTGTCGCGGGACCTGACCCGCGCTAGGATTAAGCAACCCGCACTTGATGATGGTTTTTCACGACGAAACGACGCTTCCCAATTCGGATCTTCCGGTCGTTCAGTACCGGATCTGGTCCCTTTGGGAAAGAAAATTAACGAGTCTCGTCCTTCTGTCGCTCATTTTCGGCTTGACTTTTGCCGTCTATGTCAGCACGGAGAAAACTTATCTGGCTCTGGCCGCCGGCATTCTCCTGTTGGGAAGCGTTGGCCGTATGTTCGTACCGATGCAGTTCGAGATGACCACGGAGGGGATCACGCGTTGGACGTTGGGGTATCGACGCAGTTTCCCTTGGGCGGACATCCATTCTTACGTTCTCCAAGAGGAGGGAATACTGATTCTGCCGCATCGGATACGGTATCCGTTGGACGCTTTTCGCGGCGTTTTCATTCCCATCCCGCAAAAATACCGTATTGCCGTACAGCGGCGTTTTCTTTTTTTCGTCGAAAAATCGGCTTAGATCCGCGACTTCTCGCCCGTTGAAAGGGGCACGCATCTTCGGTATACTGACGCGATTGTTTGCCCTGCCGGGGATTCGGGATGATGACGAACGGAACCGACCCGTCTTGTTAGCCCAGACTGTCGACGGGATGTTTTTTTCCGCAATACAACACGAAAGACGATTTAATGGCCAATATCAAGTTTTTTTCCGGTCAGACGACACCGATTGAAATGCACCGCGTTCGGATCATCCAGAAGCTCAACCTGCTCCCGATCGACGAGCGGATTGAGGCGATCAAACGGGCTGGGAACAATACTTTTTTGCTGAAAAACGCGGACGTTTTTCTCGATATGCTGACCGACAGCGGTGTCAATGCGATGTCGAACGATCAGCTCGCGGCCATGTCGCAGGCGGACGACAGTTACGCCGGATCCGCGACGTTTTACCGACTGGAAAAGGCGCTCCAATTCGTGTTCGGGATGGACTATTTTCTGCCGGCGCACCAGGGCCGCGCCTGCGAACACGTCCTCTCCAAAACGTTCGTCAAAAAGGGCCAGTTGGTGCCGATGAACTATCATTTCACCACCTCAAAAGCCCATATCACCGAGCTGGGCGGCGATATTTTGGAGATTCCCGTCAAAGACGCGTTTGACATGACTTCCTCTTGCCTGTTCAAAGGGAACATGGACATCGCGGCGTTGAAAAAGGTGATCGGCGAGCGCGGCAAGGACGGGATCGCATACGTTCGTATGGAAGCGGGAACCAATCTCATCGGTGGGCAACCGTTTACGCTACAGAATCTCAAAGAGGTTTCCGGTCTTTGCCGCGCCAGCGGCATTCCGCTGGTGCTTGACGCCAGTCTTCTCGCCGACAACCTCTATTTCATCAAGCAGCGTGAAGCCGCCTGCAAGGACATGAGCATCCACGAGATCGCCTTGGCGATGGCGAACGCGAGCGACATCATTTATTTTTCAGGCCGCAAACTCGGTTTCGCTCGCGGCGGAGGGATTTGCACGGGCAACAAACAGTATTACCTGGATATCCGCGGCTTTATCCCGTTGTATGAAGGTTTCCTGACCTACGGCGGAATGTCGGTGCGCGAAATGGAAGCTCTGGCGGTTGGGCTGATGGAAACACTGGACGAAGACGTCATTTCTCAGGGGCCGCAGTTCATCGAGTTCATGACGAACGAACTGATAAAGCATGGCGTTCCGGTCGTGACACCGCCTGGCGGGCTCGGCTGCCATCTCAACGCGCGGGACTTCCTGCCGCACGTTTCACAAACGCGATACACGGCCGGAGCTTTGGCATCGGCTCTTTACATCATCAGCGGCGTTCGCGGGATGGAACGCGGGACGATGTCGGAACAACGGAACGAAGACGGGACGGAGCCGTTGGCGCACATGGAACTCGTCCGGCTCGCTTTGCCGCGTCGGGTGTTCACGATGTCGCAGATCGTTTACGCGGTGGACCGAATCAACTGGCTCTACCAAAACCGCGAACTGGTCGGCGGACTTCAATGGCTCGACGAACCGAAAATCCTTCGTTTCTTCTACGGAACCTTGTCGCCGGTCGGCGATTGGCAGCAAAAGCTCGTCGCCAAGTTCAAAGCCGATTTCGGCGAAAGTCTTTGAACGGAGTGTCCCGACGAGCCGGGGATGTCTGGTTGCGCAATCCCCGGTCGTCCTTCGTGTGCTCGCAAAAGGGAATCACCGGATGTTTCGTCGTCGAAGTTTTTTTCTATCGCTTTTTTTCGGGAATTTGTTCCTGATCGCGCTGATTTTGGGCGTGGGATATTTCCTGACGACCCGGGAAGTGCGGCTTCAGACGATACGCATGACCGACCGGTTCCAGGAACAACTCCTGCAACTGGCGGCTAAGGATATCACGCGATGTTGGCCGAACGTGGAAGAACGGATCCGGCAATATTGTGATATTTATTCTTGGGAACCCGACTTTCGAATGACCGTTCTCGACGCCGACGGACGTGTTCTGGGCGACTCGGAATATCCGTTCGAGAAAATGGAATCCCATCGAACCGACGATCGACCGGAAGTGACGGCCGCGCTCGCCGGACAAAGAGGGGAAAGCGTACGGTTCAGTCAGACCAAGCATCTGTCGTACCGATACATCGCCGAACCTGTTCTTTTTGAAGGAAAAACGGTCGCGGTCGTTCGGGTCGCTTTTCCCAACGACGCTTTTCGGGAAAACCGGCGTCAAATTCTCGGTCGTATCCTCGCCTGTTTCGTCCTGATGTCGCTCGCGGCGGTCTTGCTGTCCGTGTTTCTCAGTTGGCAATGGTATCGTCCGATCCGTTTGATCAAGGATTCCGCCGAACGGATCGCCGGGGGGAATCTCGATCCCACCCCTTTGGTCGATGGGCCGCTCGAACTGAACCGGCTCTTTCGGGCGATCGACAAGATGCGCAAGACCGTTTCGTCCCAACTGGCGACGATTACCCGACAACGGGAAGGGTTGCAAGTGATTTTGGCCCATTTACCGGACGCGATCTTCGCGATGAATTCGTCCGATAAAATCGTCTACTTCAACGAAGCCGCGGGAAACCTCTTTCATCTGGAACCGCTCACCGGGTCGCCGCATCTTCAGGGAATTGTGCGAAACGCGACTCTTCTCGATTTTTATGCGGATCAACGTGAAAATCGGCCGCGGAATTCAAAACCTCATTCCATCGAACGCCGTGAGATCGACATTTTCAACGAGAAACATTTCATGGAACTCGAGTACGTCGAAGTCGATCCGGAAACCGAGAATGACGTTGCCCGACTCCTGAGTCTCAGCGATTTGACCGAAGCGGTTCGAACGACGAAAATGAAAGCAGATTTCGTCGCCAACGCGTCGCAGGAGCTGAAAACGCCGCTGGCCGCGATTCGGGCGGCGATGGATAACGTCGACGAAGACGTTTACGAAAACCGGGAAACGCTCGAAACGATTTTTGGAATCGTCGAGCGGCATGTCGCAAGACTCAACGCTCTGATCGAAGATTTGCTCTCGCTTCATTCGGTCGAGGATCAATCGTCGACGCTCCATTGGGAACAGACCAGCGGCGAGGAGCAGAAGATTTGGATCGAAGAACT
>JAVBTU010000537.1:0-5706 GCA_031556015.1 Thermoguttaceae bacterium | reverse complement strand
AGCGACCAGCCGGTCTTCGGCTTGAGGGTCGTCGCGATTTGTGAAGCGCTCACCTCGCCGCGGGTCCAGAGGACGTCGAGCACTTCCCACTCGGCGTCGGAAACGCGAAGAGAGGCGGGAGGGGAATTTTCAGTTTTCATGGTACAGAGAAAAAACAAGAGCATTCAAATATGCTGCATTTGCATCAATTTATACAGCAAGTGTTCATGCATGTCAAGAGGAATTTTCGACAAGAGTTTTACTAGCGCACAAGCCGAGCCGCGCACCAAACGAACGGATACGTTATATCGGTTGTTTCGTGCGCGGCTGAGGTGTTATGCCGAGGTATTATGCCGAGGTGTTATGCCGAGGTGTTATGCTGAGGTGTTATGCTGAGGTATTATGATACGGCGATTGACGGCTCGGGACACGCCCCGTTGTTCACGGAAGCTTACCCGGTGACGTCGAGGTTCGAGCCGAGGCCGACCGCTTTGCCGGGGGTTTGGGCGTTGCCGTTTCCGGCGGCCTGTTCGATCAAGCCGACGAGCATGGCACCGACCTCTTTTTGCACTTGCAGTCCTTTTTTCATAACGCTCATCTGGACTTCCATGTTCGTCTTGTCTTGCTGGAATTGAACCGCCGAGGAAATCGCGCTGGATATACCGTCCATAAAATGCTCCTTTCGTGAGTGGGGGAAATAGTAAAAGTCCGAAAAACAGGATCAGCGAAAGTGCGTTTCCTGTTTGTAGAGTAAATCATTCAAAAAACGATTCGCGTAATAGTCGGGCAGGGATTCGAATCGGTCTCGAACCTCCCGCGAAAAATAGAAAAGTTTGTCCTGCCAAACCGCGGCGACGATGTCCCGGGCCGCAGTCCAGCCGCTGCGAACGCAATCGTAAACGGCGTCCGCGAAAATGTCGTACACTAAAAAACGGTCCCCGGCGACCAATCGCGTCGGCTCCGGTCCGACCTGCTTTTGCATCAGTTCGCAAAGCTCCGTTCGTAGCGGCCCGAGCTCCCGAGCCCATTGGCAGACGACGGCGAACTTCGGTTTGCACTGCTCGATCATTTCCCGGGTCCCGAGAAAACCGAGCTGTCCGACGGCACACAATTCCGCCAACTCCGTTTCGCCAGGCCGATGGGTCGGGTCGATGTGTCGCATCTCGTCGACTTTGACCGCGGATTCTTCTATCGACCGGCTTTTATCGAATTGGACGTGTGCCTGTCCGAAATGAAGAATCATCAAATCGGCGTTTTCCGCTCCTTCGTCTCTATATCGTCGAGAAAGGACGCGGTTCACTTGATTTTTATCGGAAACGTGAACGATCCGGTTTTCCGTTGGATCGTAGGAAAGCGAAAGCGGAAACAACCCGGTATCACTTGTGTAAACGATTCGTTTTGCCGAATCGGAATTACTCGTGTCGAGGGAAATCTGAAGCCCGACCGCTTGGTCGGCGGACTTGAGTTCCTGGTGATAGGCGGGGAGCGCCTTGATTTTTCCGCCGCCGAGTAAATCGTAATTCGCGCCGGCGTAAAGGGTCAGGTATCCCTCGGAGAACGACTTGTCGTTCAGATCAACCATCGCGGACAGCTTTTGAATCGCGCCGAGATTGAGGAAAAAGCGGACATTTCCGGCAAGATTTCCCCGGAGTAGCAGCTTGCGAATCACCTCGAATTCGGCCAGTTGCGACTCGTTGTCGTGAGTGATCAGAACATTGCGTACTTCGGCGAGCGAGCCGCCGATTTCGGCGAGCGAATCGAGAAACCCAAAGCCGGGATCAATCAGCGTTCCGGCTCCACGATTCCAGAGAAAATGTCCGCCGCCGCACGTCCAGTCGGTTCGATGCGGTTTCAGGAAAAACCAAAGGGCTTTCTCTTTCGGCAAAACTGATTCGGCTAAAAATCGTTTTCGGAATTCGACACAGCCGCCTCGAACCGCTTCCATGACCGATTTTTCCAACGACAATGCGGAAGGGGAATCGGCCGGTTCCTGTTTCGGCGCGATTTCAATATCGCCATCGCTCCCCCCGATCGGCGTATCGTCGTCGATTGCAGGGGATTCTTCGGGTTTCGACTCGATATTGAAGTCGCCTGCCAATTCCGACATCAACTCCGGCGAAACCTTGGGAATCGGCGGCATAGGGGGACGCTGGGGCGGTTGCGGCGGCGAAAACGGGGGCGGCGTCTCTTTTTTGCAGAGCTTCTCGAGTTTTTCCCGATCCGTCGTCCAGAGGTCCGGTCGGAGCTTGACCGCTTGTTCGATGCTTTCGAGCGCTTCGTCGAGCTTCTCCATCCGCTGCTCCAGGAACGCTTTCTCCCGCCAAGAGAACGAATCTTCGTTCTCCGAAGCGGCCAACGCGGCCTCGATCCATTTCAACGCGGTGTCCGGATCCCCCTGTTTGGCGATCGAGATCCCGGTCAAACGCAATGTTTCGGGATCCCCTTGATCGAGATTGAGTGCTTCGGAGAAACAGGAAATCGCCGTGTCCTGATCGCCGGCTTCGGCGTAGAATCGCCCGATTTCAAGGTACATGACCAACTCGTGAGAAAGCCCCTGCTCCGTTTCCCACTGGAGGGCTTGTTGCAGGAGTTCAATCTGCTGCGGATGGTCCGGCTGGACAAGTTGAATCTGCAACGACTCGAACAGAAGCCGATAATCTTCGTCGCCGTCGCTGTTGGCTTGTTGCCGAACGCTTTCCAAGAGCCCCAGAGCGTCGTCTTTCCTGCCGAGCAGGATGAGTTCAAAAGCGGTTTCCCGTTCTTTGCGATATTGTTTCAGCCGTTCTTCTCGAGTCGTCGCGGACATGGGAGGAATGATAAGTTGAATGAGAACGAATGAGGCTGAACAAAAAAAGGAAAACAACACAACCTCTTTCAAGTATAACCCAAAGAAATTCGCCGACAACTTTTTATACTGCCTATTTTATCCATTTTTACATTATTATTTCACATTTTTTGCTTTTGCCTGCTGAAATGCGGTAAAAACGGAAAAATCGATCTAGGGCGTTTGAGGGAAAAAATGTAGAATTCTCTGTTGCATTGGATTTGTTAGCGGCGGGGCTTGCCCCGCGTTTGTTCGGCGAATGGTTTATTTAATCGAACGACTCCCCGAATGATATCGTTCACGCAACCCAGCCCGGGGCAAGCCCCGGCGCTAACGGGGCGTTCTCCACCATGCCTGTTTTACGTCGATTGCTTTTCATCTGCCTGTTGGCCGAAATTTTCGGCGGCGCCGGATGTTTGCACCGACTGAAAACGCGGCCGCTCACGCCGAGCATCGTGCAGAGCCGGGAAATCTGCCGTGAAGCGAACGCGGCGATGGAGCAAGGCCGCTGGGACGAAGCGGAAAAGAAATTGGAGCGGGCGGTCAAACTCAATCCGAAAGAAACCGACATCCGCCGACATTACGCCGAAGTCCTTTGGCAGCAGGGGAAACACCGCGAGTCGCTTCGTCAGCTCGAAGAAGGTACGAAGATCAGTCGGAAGGAAGGGAACGAAGACGAAACGCTCAGTCTTTCGATTGCCGAAAAACTCCTCGTTCTCGGCCAAATCGACGGAGCGAGCCGCTTCGCGATGCGGGCGATCGACATTGCGCCCGGCGGGTACAAAGGCTGGGCTCTCCACGGAAAGACGGAGCTCGGCTTCGGCGAGAACCACAGCCTCTCCGGAAAGGATGATCTCGCCCAACTCCATTTTCAAAAGGCGGCCGCGGATTATTATCGGGCTTTAGCGCTTCTCGGCCCGGAGTCGAACGAGTCTTTGGAGATTCTCTCGGAACTTGCAGGCCTTCAAACGAAAATGAGACAACCGCAGCGGGCGCTCGCGACTTGGCAAACTCTGGAACGGCAATATCGCCCCAATCCGCAGCCGATTTCCGTGATTCGGGGCAAAGTGGAAACGCTCTTGGAAATGGGGCGGGTCGACGATGCGGCGGCCACTTATCGGGCTGCGATTGAGACGACGCCGGACAACATCGACCTTTACGTCGAGCTGGCGGACCTCCAGCTCAAGAATGGTCGTTTGAACGACGTTCGGGACACGATGGAGCAAATCCATCAACTCGTCCCGAACCATCCGGCCCTGGTTCGACTTTCCGAACAGATGAAACTCGTCCAGTCGAACCGAAGAACGAATTGATCCGGGGCTTTCGTCTTTTCGATGGTAAAATTCCTTTGGTTTATTCACTGGTCGTTCGACCGGAAAGGCGGTGATGAAAGATGCGTAAAGAATTTATTGATTATTGTGGAATCGCCTTATTCGTTTGCGGATGCCTCGCTTCTGCCGTTCATGCACAACAAACACCCGATTGGGTGGAGATCAGTGCCGACAAGACGCATTTCGTGAAGAAAACGACGGGCGAAGCCCCTCGTCATTGCTGAAATGTTCCCGCTGAAATGCAGCATTAAAGAGATGGACCAATTCATCGACGGCTCGAAACCGATCACACAAGGATGGATCAGCTTCTACTGGGGCCAAACCATCGAGGAATACGCGAAAATGCCGTCGCCAACGATCAGCGATCTCGTCACGAAGGAGTGGCTGGAGTATTTCAAAGCGAAACGGGTGGTATCGCGGCATGTGTATTTCCTCTTGAAGCGCGGACGAGACGCCCTCGCTCCAAGAAGACTTTACAGTTCACTTGCTCTGGAACATAGGAAAATTGCTGGTATAATCCGGGCCGATATATTACTACAAATGCCCCTTTACCCGGAGTTTCCCGACCCATGTCCGATTTGATTGTCCCGCACGGCGGTCTTTCCGAACCCGTCAACCGAACCGTTGCGTCCCAGGAAATCGACGCTTTTCGCCAAAAAGCCGACGCGCTGGTGAAAGTTCCCGTCAGCGATGCGGATCTTTCGACCGTCTATCGCTTCGGCGACGGCGGTTTGAGCCCTTTGACCGGGCCGATGGATTCGAAAACATTCAACCGCGTTCTCGACGAGTCGGTGATCGAAGTGAACGGAAAACTTTACGCGTGGACGATTCCGCTTTCGTTGCCGATCACCGAAGCGACGTCAAAACAGCTTGCCGTCGGCCAGGAAGTCGCGTTGGTCAACTCGACCGGTGAAGTCGTCGCGATCCTGCACATCGGCGATATTTTCGCTTGGGACAAGCCGCGGTACTTGAAAAGCGTGTATCTGACCGAACGAACCGATCATCCCGGCGCGGATATGGTTCTCGTTCAGGACGCCGACAAGACGCATTTACTCGGCGGCTCGATTCAGGTGTTGCCGCAGCCGAAAAACCCTGCTTTTGGGCAATACGTCCACTCGCCGCTGGAAGTTCGCAAGATTCTGGCCGAAACCGGATGGGAGCGGGTCGTTGCGTTCCAAACCCGCAACCCGCTGCACCGCGCTCACGAATATGCTCTCGTCTACGGCTTGGAAACGCTTTTACGGCAGGGGTTCAACGCCGGAGCGTGCTTGAACCCGCTTCTGGGCGAAACGAAAGGGGACGACGTCAACGCCGAAATCCGGATGAAAACCTACGAAAAACTGATTTCCGAGCGCGCGATCGGCGAAGGGGACAGCGACGTGGATCTCTGGAAAAAGCTCGGTCAACAGCCGCCGGACCGCGTGATCCTGCTTGGCTTAGACATCAAAATGTTCTACGGCGGTCCGAAAGAAGCGGTCATGCACGCGATTTACCGTCAAAACTTCGGTTTTACCGATTTGATCATCGGCCGCAAGCACGCCGACGCTCCGTATCACGACGGAACACCGATTT
>JAVBTU010000369.1:0-2532 GCA_031556015.1 Thermoguttaceae bacterium | reverse complement strand
GGAAGAACCAGCGCGTCGGCGGCCATATCGATCATCCGGTCGATTTCCCAACCGTTAACCTGGTCGATTTCCTCCTGAAGCTTGCCCATTTGCTCCATGAGCTTGTCGAAATTGTCCGCTTGGTCGGGATCCCCCATCGCGGCGGCGACTTCGTTGAACTTGTCGATTTTCTCCTGAATCGGCTTGACGGCGATCATGAGATTGTCCCGCACGGTCGCGTCGAGTTCGAGCTTCGGCTCCTGTTCGACGTATTTGACCCGCATTCCTTTGGTCAACTTCGTATCGCCGTCGATATCCTTGTCGAGTCCGGCCATGATTTTCAGCAGCGTCGACTTTCCGGACCCGTTTTCGCCGACGATCCCGATTTTCGCGCCGTAATAAAACGACAAGTTGATGTTTTGCAGAACGACTTTCTCTCCATAACGCTTGGAGACGCGGTTCATTTCAAAGATAAAATGCGGAGCCATAAAATTAGAGGACAGAGGATAGAGGACAGAGGACAGGATATTGTGTCCTCCCCCCGTTTAGCCGGAGCGTCCTGGACGCCCGCGCAGAAGCGGAAACGACTATTTTAAACGAAATCTATATTTTTCCAGTTACCCGCACGAAAAAATCCCCTATCTCTTGATAGAATGCAACATATCCTTTTCCCCATACCCTGAAATGAAAACATGTATTCAATGCGGCGCGGCCCTGTCCGACGATGCGGCGGAAGGGTTGTGCGTCGGGTGTTTGCTCCGTCAAGCGGCTTTGCAAACCGATTCGGCGTTTGTCCCGTCCGAGCCGGAGGAGAAAGAAGCCGCTCCGTCCCTGGCAGCGGTCGCGGCGGCGTTTCCGAATTTGGAAATCCTCGAACTGATCGGCTCCGGCGGCATGGGGGCGGTTTACAAAGCGCGGCAGCCGAAGCTCAACCGGTTCGTCGCGCTGAAGATTCTGTCGAACCGCCTTGCCCGGGATGAACGGTTTACGAGCCGTTTTTTGCGGGAAGGGCAGCTTCTGGCGCGGCTGAACCATCCGAACATCGTCGTGATCCACGATTTCGGCGAGTCGGGCGGGTTTTACTACCTGCTCATGGAATACGTCGACGGCGTAAATCTGCGGCAGGCGATGCGGGCGGAGAAAATCGAGCCGGACCAGGCTTTGGAGATCGTCCCGAAAATTTGCGACGCGTTGGCGTACGCCCACGGGGAAGGGATTTTGCACCGGGACATCAAGCCGGAAAACATTTTGCTCGACGTGAAAG
Source organism: Thermoguttaceae bacterium (assembly GCA_031556015.1). Lineage (GTDB taxonomy): Bacteria > Planctomycetota > Planctomycetia > Pirellulales > Thermoguttaceae > JAVBSX01. The sequence goes on along the minus strand of JAVBTU010000369.1, from coordinate 1,289 downwards.
GCCGCGTAAAAATCGCCGACTTCGGGATTGGGCGTTTCAGCGAACATTCATCTTCTCCAAAGAGCCGGGGGCTTACGCCCCCCGGTTTTCCGGCCATGGAAAACGGCGCCGCGGACCACCCGGGGGTTAACACCCCCGGCTCTTGTGTGTGTGAGGGATTGACTGAAACGGGACAAGTGCTTGGAACACCGTCGTACATGGCACCGGAGCAGCGGGAACACGCGTCGAAAGTCGATCATCGGGCGGACATTTATTCGCTCGGCGTCGTGTTTTACGAACTGTTGACCGGCGAACTCCCGCTGGGTCGATTCGCCGCGCCGAGCGAAAAGTCGAACGTCGACGCCAGCGTCGATAAAATCGTCCTCAAAGCGCTCGAAAAAGAACGCGAAAAACGACAACAGTCCGCCTTCGAAATGAAAACGGAAATCGAACAACTCACGGAAAACATGCAACCTCCTCCCCCGCACCACGAGCCGGAACCTGCGGTTCCGACCAAACCGAAACGCTTTTCCCGCCTTTTTCTCCTTTTTCTCGCCGCCATTGCAATCGGCGTGATATTGCCCCTTCTTCTCAATGTTTTTTACCCTCCGGAATCGTTTGATCCGCCGATGATGCCGGATGTGCCGTTTCAGTCAACCAGCGCTCAATTTGCTACAACTCAACCTCGAACAGCTTCAGGTGTCAACATGATGATAGGATCCCTTATTCTTTTGGTTGCATTCGCGGTTTTCATCGCCTTGATCGGCGGCATCATTTATCTGGTTGTTTCGGGGGCCAACAAAAACAGCTCGCCGACCGTCGCGGGTCGGCCGGCGTCGTCCGGAGCCGCTTCGATCAAGTTCTGCTCGAACTGCGGGGCGGACGTTCAGGAAGGGGCGTACGCTTGTCCGAAGTGCGGATTCGCGATCCGGTCGAAGCGGAACTACTGTTTTCATTGCGGCGTCAAGACCGACCCGGAGCAGGTGATGTGCGTCCAATGCGGCGCCGGATTGGCTCAAACTGCGACCGGTCTGGAATTCCTTGGCGGCTCGAAGCAAAAAATCGCGGCGGGTTTGTTCGCAATTCTGCTCGGGAGCATCGGGGCCCATAAGTTCTACCTGGAAAGCTGGGGCTGGGGGCTCGTTTATCTGCTCTTCTGCTGGACCGGCTTGCCCGCGATCGCCGGGATCGTCGAAGGAATCCTCTTTCTGACGATGGACGACCAGACGTTCGACCGACGCTATAATCAAACGCAACCCGCTCCGTTCCGCTGGTAGGATTATTGGAGCACGGGCATCCTGCCCGTGACA
>JAVBTU010000555.1:0-3938 GCA_031556015.1 Thermoguttaceae bacterium | reverse complement strand
GGCGAGAACCGTGGGTGTGTTCAGTAAAAGTCCGCAAAGAAGCGCAGCTGCAAGTGAAATCGTTCGCATGGTGTAAAATTGGTTGAAAGTACGTTAGCCGCCCAGCCTGCGGGACGTTGTTCCAAGCCCGTCGCAGGCGGCGGGGCTAACTAATCGGTTACGTGGATCAAAAAATCGACGATCATTTCGGCGGAGTGCGGCGTCATGACGTCGCTGACGTCCTCCTCGATCCGGCCGAGCAGGCGGTTCGCGGACGGCATGGAGGAGTACAACTGGTCGAGTTCTTCCGCTTTCGCCAGCCCGGGCGCGTTTCTCGGGTAAAAGTGCATCACGGGGACTCCGGCTTCTGCGAGCGGCTCCAGGGAATCCGGGATCGGTTTATCGCTCATCGTACAGTTTTGCACGATCGGGTTCTCCGCGTAAATGCAGGAGACGCTTTCCGGATTGGCTGCCGCCCAGGCGTAAGCGCACATCGCCGCGGCGCCATTCCCTTCCAGGATCGGTCGTTTCGAAAATCCTTTCGCGACCAGGTGTTCATAAACCTTGTTCCAGTCCTTCAGTTGCGGTCCGTCGGCATTATACGGGACGGGACCGGTCGCGATGTGGAATCCGTTGTCGAGCAGCGAAAGATCGACGAGCGAGTCCGGCCCCAAAATTCCGGCCCGAAAGACCCAGGGCGTCCCTTCGGCGGCACTTTCGGGGGCGACGACCGAAACGGTCCCCTCGACACCGGGGAGATCGAAATCATATTTGTCGTACACGTTGACGAATTCCGCGCCCCGGCAAACGAGTTGCTCCGGTTGGGAGGAAAACTTTCGGTAATCGCTTTCCGGGGAGTAAAACGCGGTTCGGGTCGCTCGTCCGACCGTGAAGACCGGATCGGGTTTCCCGGTTTCCCGGGTACTTTTTTCAACGAAATCGGCGAGAAATTTCGGATCTTTCAAACTGTGCGGATGATGTCCGGCTCCTTCCTTGATCACGACGGAAATCCGGCCGCCGTACTGCCGATAAACGGTTTCGATCACGTTGGAGACGCGCCCGAGCAACGGATCGATGCTGCCGTTGACGTGGAGCAGCGGGACGTCGTTTTTCGCCAGGAGTTGCAGCTTCGAGAAGATTTCCGTGTTTCCTCCCGGGTTGTCGGCGTAGATACAGGAAACGCACTCCGGGTGGTTTACGCCCCAAAGGTAAGCGTATTCCCCGCCCCGGGACATGCCGATAAACGCGGGTTTGGCGGATAAGCCTTGTTCTTTCACGAGAAAATCGTACCAAAGTTCCCATGCTTTGTCCGGCTTGAGGGAGTGGTTTGCGGAAATGTACGCAACGCAAAAACCGCGACGGAGCAACTCCATTTCGGTTTGCGGTTCGTGATTCCAATAACAACCGCGCCAAATCCAGGGCAAGCCGGTCGCGTACTTTTTCGGAACGACAAGAATACAGCGCCTTGTTTCCGGCTCGGGATCCCGGACGCCGTCTCCTTCTTCCGTGACCGGGTTCATCGGCTTTATCGTTTCCGCGCCGAGATTCAGCAAAAAGTCGTATCGATCGAATCCATGCCAGCTCGAATGAGGATGTGTCAACTTCGGCCCCTCGGCGGCGAACCCGGAACCGGTCAGAAAAAGAACACACAAAAAAAAGAGTCGTTTCATGGATCACGAAAATTCGAGAAAGTGTTCCGCGGACAAATATTATTCACGCGAAGGCCCCATTCTAAAGACACACGCGGCAAAAAACAAGATCGCCCGCACAAAACGGCGCGAAGCCGCCCTGTTCCGACCGAGCCCGGATCATACCATTGAGAATTCGTCGCGGGGGATTATAATTGCGTTCCTCATTTGTCGTCGGTCGTCAAATAATGCACCGGAACCTGCGGTTCGCGGGCTAAACGCTTTTTGGTTCGGTGCTCGTTAAAATCAAAACCTTTTCGCTGCTCGGAATCGACGCCGTTCCCGTCGAAGTGGAAGTCGATGTCGCGCTGGGCAGTCTTCCCAAAACGACGCTCGTCGGACTTCCGGAAGCGGCGGTTCGGGAAAGCACGCATCGTGTGACCCGGGCGATCGTCAATTCGGGGTTCAGGAACCCGATGCACACGATCGTGATCAACCTCGCCCCGGCCGATTTGCCGAAAAACGCGGCGTGGTTCGACCTGCCGATTTCTCTCGGTCTGCTCTGCGCCAGCGGACAGATTCAAACGGAGTTGCTCGAACAATATGCCGTCGTCGGTGAACTCGCTCTGGACGGAACGGCCCGACGGTCCAAAGGAGCGCTTTCCGTCGCGTTGGCCGCCGCGAAAGATAAAGGGCTTCGGGGCATTCTTCTCCCGGCAGAAAACGCTGCCGAAGCGTCCGTCGTTGATGAAATCGAAGTGATTCCGGTTTCGAGCCTTTCCGAAGCGGTCGGATTCCTGACCGGGGAATTACTGATCGAACCGCATCCGTCGCTCGGAACCGAGCAGTTTGAAAAGCTGGCGGAATACGACATTGATTTCGCCGATGTGCGCGGACAAGAATCCGCGAAACGTGCAATGACCGTTGCGGCGTCCGGCGGACATAACATGCTTATGATCGGACCGCCCGGGACCGGGAAAACGATGCTCGCGAAACGGTTTCGGACCGTTTTGCCGCGGCTTTCGCTTACCGAATCGCTCGAAACGACCCGGGTGGTCCGCGTCCTCGGATACTTAAAAGACGGCGTTCCGCTGTTCGCGACCCGACCGTTTCGCGAGCCGCACCACACGATCAGCGAAGCGGGCTTGGTCGGCGGCGGCTCCCCTCCGAATCCGGGCGAGATTTCGCTCGCGCACAACGGCGTCTTGTTTCTCGACGAACTCCCGGAATTCAACCGCCGCACGCTCGAAGTACTCCGGCAACCGCTCGAAGACGGAACCGTTACGATTTCCCGGGCGTCGCAAACGAGTACGTTTCCGGCGAATTTCATCCTGATCGCGGCGCTGAATCCCTGCCCGTGCGGATATCGCAACGATCCGCGCCGTCCGTGTCGCTGCAATCCGATGCAAATCGAAAAGTACATGTCGAAAATGAGCGGTCCGCTGTTGGACCGGATTGACATTCATGTCGAGGTTCCGCCGGTCGATTATTCGGAATTGTCCGCGCAGGCTTTGGGAACGAGTTCCGCCGATATTCGCACGCAGGTTCTGGAAACCCGGACGCTGCAGGAAGAGCGGTTTCGCAAAACACGAATCAAATGCAACGCGCAAATGTCGCATCGGCAGATCATGACGTTTTGCCCGATCGACGAAACGGGACATCAAATTTTGAAAACGGCGATGGACGATTTCGGCCTTTCGGCCCGGGCGCACGATAAAATCCTACGCATCGCGCGCACGATCGCCGATCTGGAGCGGAGCGAGCGGATTTCACCGGCTCATCTTTATGAAGCGATCACGTACCGAACGCTGGATCGCAAACTTTGGGGGAATTGAAGCCGGTCTCTGGAAACTTTTTGTCTGGGAGTTTCCATTTCAAAACGTCGGCGAACTTCTTCGGTGTCGTCTTCGCCAATCACGTGGTTGTTTTTCCGCAAAACGTCCATTTTTGCCTTATCATCACGGCGCGATTTGGCTCACTTCGCTTCGAGAAACGTCAATAAAGTAATCATGAGCGCCATCGACTTCGCACAACTGGTTCACGCGCGCCTCGGGCCGTTGGTGTTGTACGCCAAACAGTTCGACGCCGAACTCGCGGAGGATCTCGTGCATGAAGCGTTTTTGAAACTCGCCGAAAAGCTCCGGGAAGGAATTCCGCCGCACAATCCCGGCTCCTGGTTGTACAGCACCGTCCGCAACCTGGCGATCGACCAGCACCGCTGCCGAAAACGGTTCCAAAAACATACGGAAACCTTTGCAAAACAGCGGGAAACCTGGTTCACGAGCGACCCGGCGGCGGAACTGGACGGTTCGTTTTTGACCCGACAACTTC
>JAVBTU010000545.1:0-6269 GCA_031556015.1 Thermoguttaceae bacterium | reverse complement strand
AAATGGCAAGAAGGGTCTGGATTTCGGCGCGTTTCTGGTGGAAAATAAGTCTTATAATTACTCTGCTTTTCCCGATGTTGTGTCAGGGCGCGTGCTGGCGGACTTTTGAGGTCGTCGGCCGGGCTTGAGGGAGTTCGTGTGCCCGAAGAAAAATTTTTTCCGGTACTTCCCCGGACGGGGCAACCTTTGGTACAATGAAGGGGGTAGAGGGGCGGCCGTGTCCGGTCCGTAAACTTTTAGATCATTTTCCAGAAAAGTTTTCCGGCAGGTTACCGTTTCCATTTTTATCGACCCGAATTGATTGATTCGAGTCACAACAGAAAGATCCATCCCGTATTATTAAGGAGCAAGTCATGAAAACAAATCACAAGACCGGCTTTACGCTCATCGAGTTGTTGGTCGTCATATCCATCATCGGCATGTTGATGGGCCTGCTGCTCCCCGCCGTTCAGGCTGCGCGGGAAGCGGCCCGGCGTATGGAGTGTATGAATAATCAGAAAAACCTCGCGCTGGCGATTTTAGGATATGAAGCTGCCAGAAAAGAGCTGCCCTCGATGCGTAAGAACCATATGGTGAATACGCTGGAAAATCAGGATGCCTTTAAAAACGATTCGCAAGTGAACTGGATCGTTATGATCATGCCGTATATGGAATTGAACTCGCTTTACAATCAATTTCAGGAACGGAGCCCCGCTTTAGCCAATGGTGTCCCGTTTTTGAAAATACTGAAATGCAGCAGTTCCACGAAGGATTTTACCGTCATGGGCGGGGCTTCGGCGCCGACTTCCTACGTGGTGAACTGCGGACCGCAAAACCTGGATGGTGGAACGAACATGTACGCCGATAAAGGTGCGGACGTTTTTTACGAACCGGCTGTTGCGTTTCCCAATGACAGGACGAATGGGACTGTCGGCAAGGACATGGGGATCTTTTTCGATCGCCGCGCCGGGCGTGGAACCAATCCGATCACCCTTTGCACCACGACGACAAACTTGGATTTTATTTCCAGTGCGGATGGAACCTCCAATACGATCCTCCTTTCGGAAAACGAGGACGCGACCTACTGGATCAAGAGTATCGGTCTTACGGGGGGTACGCCGAACAAAGCCATCGTCGCTTCTGGTGATGACTATCAAATCGGATTTACGTTACCCTACGCTTCCGCAACCATGGGAAACAACAGTTCCTCGACTTTTTTTAACGACACCTTCCTGACGGATGTTGCCAATTCGGGAACGGGGCCGGCGAGAATCGGCGTGGGAAAAGGTTTGGCTTACACGGCGGATTATCCGGGCGGCAATGGCAACGAATACATGGCGCTTTACAAGTTCGCTCGTCCCTCCTCGAACCATACGGGGATTGTCGTAACGGCTCTGGTCGACGGTTCCGTCAAGACGCTGAGCGACGACGTCGACCACTATCTCTACGCTCACCTGTGCATGCCGAAGGATGGAACGACGACATCCTTCCCGTGATCTTTTGAAATCGAATCGACGGGTCGGGATCGCAGATCCCGGCTCGTTTTTTTGTGCGCTCGTTTTTACGCGACGAAATTCGTTTGACCGAAGCGGTAATCGTTGAGCCGTTTCGTTTGCCAGCGTAACCGCTCGAGAATCGTCGCTCTTTGCTCCGGGTCGAATTCCCATTGCTTGAGAAACAGGAGATTCATCCATTCCAGGCCGGATAGCATCATTTCCGCGAAATCGAACGCGGTCATCAAATACAGTTCTTCGTCGCTGAGCGGTCGAATGGAGCGGTACGCTTTCAAGCCGTAACTCCAGAGTCGCGGATCGTTTCCGGCCAAACTCCCGAGCAGCGTCGCGATGTCCAGCGAAACGGAATCGACGCCGAGTTCCTTCGAATCCAGAATCCCGCTCACGCCGTCTTCGTCGAACAGCAAATGCCGCCGGTGCGCGTTGCCGAGTACCGGCTGGATGGAGACGCAAAGTCGGCTTCCCCGCACGAACATCGTCATCGCCTGCCCCCCGAAGGTCAGGAAATGGTCGAGCAGCAACAACGATTCGCGAATGAGTTCCGTTTCCCGCAGGTCGGTCGTTTCCCGCTGTTTGGCGCGAATTCGGTGCGACAGTTCGTGAATTTCACCTCCGACCCAATTTTTCCAACGGGCGAGGTACCGCCCAATTGTTTCGGAAAACCCAAACGGCTCATTCGGCAAGGGGAATGTCGAAGTCACTTCATGAAACTGCGCGAGCGTGAGCATCGCGGAGACAATTTGGGTGGGGGCGATTTTGCCGCCGTTGTCGATTTGATCGCCGTTCATCCAGGGGAGCAGCTCCCAAACCGAACCGTCGACTTCGACGAATCCTTTGTGTTCGAGCGTTTCACAGGGGAGCGGAACGAGTTCGAATCCTTCGTAAACCGTATGCCAAAGAACGGCTTGGATATATTGCAGCCGATTGATCGACGGCGTTCCCGGGGGCCAACGCCGCAACGTAAAACGACCCGCCTCGGCATCCACGACCCAATGCTCCGCACGGCTCAATCCGCGGGAATACGGCAGCGGGGTGATTTTACCGATACGGTGATCTTCCGGATATTCCGATAATACCGTTCGGATCGTATGAATATCCATGAAAAGGGAAAAAGGGAAAAAGGGAAAAGTGAATCAAATGAGCGCGGGAATGATTTCTTTTTTGTTCCGTTTGCTGACTGACGACTGACGACTCCTGCCGTCCGATTCCTTCTCTTTCGCGTATCGGTTTGATCGGGGAAGCGGGCGTACTGTTTTTTCGGTGCGCTAAGTGATTCGTGCCGGAACCGGGTCTACGATACGCTCTGGACAATTTTCGAAGGCCGTGCCCGATGGATGGGTATTGCCGAATATACGAGATGGAATTTTTTTTTCGACCTGAAACCACCCTGAAATCAAAGCAGGGGCACATCCCTTGGGTTACAATGGTGGATGGGTTCCGTTCCCGGAATTCCGCCGGAAAAGAATTTACGTCTCTTTCCTGTTGCATTTCACGGAAAAACAGGTAGATTCATGGAAGTTCGTTTTCCCGGTGAATAGTGCGACATGATGTCGTTGACGATCGAACAGAAAGAAGAGTCCCACGTCCGTTTCCCAACCCCTTTCGTTTCCGCCGGCGCACATGTCCATCGTTCGTGTCGAATTTATCAACCCGTTCATCTCGGCCGTCAGCAAGACGTTCGAGACGATGGTGAACCTGAAAGTGAATCGTTCGGCTCCGACACTCAAGGAAAATCAGCGGACACTTTACCCGATCAGTGGTATCATCGGCCTTTCGGGAAACATCGTCGGGACCGTGATACTAACGATGTCCGAATCGCTCGCTTTGAAAGCGGCCTCGGTCATGTTGATGGATGAACTGAAGGAGATCGACCCCGATGTCCTCGACGCGATCGGCGAATTGACGAATATGGTCGCCGGAAACGCCAAAGCGCAACTGGAAGAATACAAACTGAGCCTGAGCCTGCCGAACGTGATTTGCGGTGAGGGTACGGAAGTCCGTTTTCCCGAACGCAGCCAACCGATTACAATTCCCTTCGATTCCGAATTCGGTCCTCTGGCGATCGAAATCGGCTTCGGTGACAGAAAAGAACCGGCGTAAAAAAAGTGATAGGTCTTAGGTGATAAGTGATACAAAGCCGGCGAATCACCTACTCACTATCACTTATCACCTATCCACTATCACTTACCACACCCTTATTTTCCCATGTCCGAACATTCCGCATTATTTGACGCTATTGTCGATGGAGATATGAAAACCGCGGTCGCGGAGGTGAAAACGCTCTTGGATCAGGGCGTGACGCCGCAGGCGATCATGGAAAAGCACCTGATTCCCGCGATGGGGGACGTCGGCGAGAAATTCGAATGCAACGAGTTTTTCGTTCCCGAATTACTTATCGCCGGCCGCGCGATGCAGGAATCGATGAAAATTCTCAATCCGCTTTTGGCGCAGACCGGTATTGAAAAAGTCGGTCGCGTCGTGATCGGGACCGTCCAGGGGGATTTGCACGACATCGGCAAGAATCTCGTCGCGTCCATGCTCGAAGGGGGCGGTTTCGAGGTGATCGATCTCGGGGTCGACGTGGCGCCGGACAAGTTCGTCGAAGCGGCGAAATCCAAGCCGGGCACGATCATCGCGCTGTCCGCTCTTTTAACCACGACGATGCCGCAGATGAAAAAGGTCATCGAAGCGCTTCAAGCGGCGGGTCTTTCCGGTTCCTCGAAAGTGATGATCGGCGGCGCTCCGGTCACGTCCGAGTTCGCCAAAGAGATCGGCGCGGACGGCTACAGTGAAAACGCCAGTACCGCCGTCGCTTTAGCCCGACAGTTGGCCGTGTAGCTTCCGTAATTTTGGAGTGTGGGCGCCCCGCCCGCACGGGGAATGGTCTCAGCGCGGGCAAGGCGCCCACGCTCCAAAATGCACGACGGCGCTCGAATAGCATCGTTTCCTTTTCTTCGAGGCCATGCAGTTTTCGGTCAACTACGACACCACACTGGGAACTTTGATCTGGAATTTCGACTTCCTGGTCGTCTTCGGCGTCGCGTTGATCGGCATGGTCGCCCTGACGATCTGGAAGGGCCCGTGGGGTACGCAAAATAGTTTGCGTTATAAAAACACGATCTGTCTTGCCTGGATGGCTTTTCTGACCATCTCACTGATCGGTTTTCTTTGGATCCGGCAGTCCGACCTGGACGCCCGGACGTATTGGAACGGCGTCTTTCGCAACTATGCGCAGGGCTTCGCGACGACGGTCACTTCGCTCAAACACGAAAAAATTCCCGCGGACATGTCCGGATTGGAATCTCCGTACTATAAACCGCTGTTGGAGCTTTGTATCGCCTGGCAAAACGAGAATCCCGAGTTGGCTTGCGTCTGTACGTTTCGGCGAATCGATACGGACGTTTACGTTTACGTTCTCGGACCGGAAGCGGATTATAATCGGGACGGACGAATCGAAGGGGAAATTGAAATCTATAATCCGCCGGGAACGGTTTATCTGTTCGAAGGGGAAAACGATCCCGATCTGCTTGATGCTTTTCAGACCCGCAAGCCGCACGTGTCCGAATTTCCGTTTCATTTCGATGGAAAAAACATGGTGTGTACGGTCATACCGCTTTACAACACGAACCTGTCCATCGATTCGGCGCTGATGGTCGATTTTCACGCCGATATTTGGCTCAAAAACGTCGCCGCCGCGAGGAAACAGCCGCTCCTGTCGCTCCTTATCGTGCTGTTTCTTCTCCTCGTTTCGACGGTCGCGATCATCCTGACACGGGAATATCTCCAGCGACTTAGGGAAGCGCTCGATCAAGTCGAAGCGAGCGAAGTCATGTACCGCAAGATTTTCGACAACTCCTTCGACGCGATCGCGTTGGTTCGGGACGGACATTGCGTGCTACACAATCGAAAACTGTCGCTGCTCTACGGCCTGAAAGACGAAGAAATTTCAAGCAAACCGTTTCCGCCTCCTTTCGTGGAAAAAGCGCCGAACGAAACCGGCTCCGCGGAAAAGTACGCGGACCATGTCCGGGCTGCCTTGGACGGAACTCCGCAAGTGTTCGAAGGAACATTACTTCGGGGCGAGGAGAAAATTCACGCGGAAATCGCTTTGGATACGATCGATTTGGACGGCGAAAAATTACTTCTGTGCAACTCCCGGGATTTGTCCGAACGGTACCGGGCCGTGGAAGCCGAACAGGCATCCCGGGCGAAAAGCGAATTCCTTGCAACGATCAGCCATGAAATCCGGACGCCGCTCAACGGTGTGATCGGTTTTTCCGACCTCCTGATCGCGTCCGACCTTCCGCCGAAGCAGATGGAGTTCGCTCGTTTGATCAAGGAGTCGGGTAAGTCGCTCCTACACCTGATCAACGACGTCCTCGACTTCTCGAAAATCGAGGCGGGCAAAATGGAGATCGAACACTTGCCGTTTTCGATTTACGAAACGGTGGAATCGGTTTTCGGCATTCTCGGAGCCCGGGCGGAAGAAGGGGGATTGGAATTGTGCGGCGTTTTCGATCCGAAAATCCCGCATACGGTCCTCGGCGACGCCGGTCGTTTTCGGCAGGTGCTTCTCAACCTCGTCGGCAATGCGCTGAAGTTTACCGAAACGGGGGGCGTCCAGGTTCGGGTTTCTCTCGACACGAAATCCGTTATCACCGTCGAGGATCGATCCGATTTCGTCGACCGGTTCAGCAACATCCGCGTCGACGTGATCGACACGGGAATCGGCATTCCGGACGAAAGGAAATACCGGTTGTTTCAGTCCTTCTCGCA
>JAVBTU010000032.1:0-4382 GCA_031556015.1 Thermoguttaceae bacterium | reverse complement strand
TTCCCGGCGACCGTCGCAGATCAAATTCCAGAACGGCTTCAAGTCATGGACCGTCGTCGGGTCGATAATCGCAAGCCCTCGATCATAGGCGACCTGGACGAGACAAAGTTGCGATTGATAACGACCTTCGGAGATAAATTCCGTATCGAATCCGACCCAACTGCCCGGACGCATGTCCTTCAGGAGTTCATCGAGCTGCTCGGAAGTCGAGACGTAAAAATGCGACATGAACGTGTGCGGCGGGACCAGCCCCGGGTTTATCTACGGTGATGGATGTGATTTCATTCATTCATTTTCGGCCAATACCAGCCCCAAGCGTCAGCGCGGGGTGATAGCGCCCGGATCACCCCGTGAAACACTTGGGGCACATCATCTATTGGGGCTTATCATAAATGCCCATACGGTCCAGTTTACCAGATTTCCAACGTTTTTCCAGTTTTCATGGAAAGTATTCTTATCAAAAAAGCTCAAAATTGCCCTTGTTTTGGCGTTGACGACTTGTTATGATCCGCGCGAAAGATGAGTAGACGAATGAATATCCGGGTAAAGTTTACCCCGATATTCGTGCAGCAGAATTCATTTGCATGGACTTTATCACCGACCTTATCAACGATCCGCTTTGCGGAGGATTGATCCGAACGACGCTTTTCCTTTCCATCGGTTTTTGCCTGGTGGAAGGATTTCTGAGTCTTTTTAAAATCTCTTCGGCGAAAATCCACCAGGTTTGCTGGTTCATGGTTCTGCTGCTCGGCTGGATTTGGATTCGTCCCACGCTGGATCTGTCGTTCTCCGAACATACGGTTTTGTCCCAGGAATCGCCGCAAACCGAAGCCCCCGTCTCTACCTTTTCGTCTTTATTTTCGATTTACTACAGACAAATCACATTGACCGTCCTGTTCGTTTGGACGGTCGGGATCTGCGTCGTATTGCTGCGCGCTTTAAGGAAATATCGCCAACTCTGCCTGCTCCTTTCGGAAACGGTGGAACCGACGAATCCGTGGAAAGAGCAGTGGGAAAAAATCACGAAATACGAAAATCTGCCCAACCCCGTCCCGATGCGGATGTCGCCTCAGCTCGGCCCGACGCTTTTTCGCCGTATGCATGGATACGAAATCGTCGTCCCGATGGAATTGTGGAAAACGCTTCAGCCGCGCGAAAGGCTCTGCTTGCTCCGACTCCAACTGGCCCATTTACGCAGTCGTGATCTGTGGAAGTTTTTCATTGTCCGACTGCTTGTTCTCCCGCATTGGTTCAACCCGCTTTCCTGGATCGCGCTGCGCAGATTCGACCGCTCCGTCGATTTCGCCTGCGACGAAACCGTGTTTCAGGAAACCTCGGAATCGCCGACGAAGCTGAAAAACGCCCTGATTCAGTGGAAGGAATACATCGACCAACTTGCCGAACGATTCACGGACGAGCAGCAATTTTCACTCGGACGGAATTTCGAAAAAGAATCTCAGGAACTTTCCCTTCGAATCTCTCGATTGGAAACATTCCAACACGAATCGCTTCTCGTCGATTCCGCGCTGAAGAAAGCGGGGCTTTCCGGCCTTTTGACGTTGATGTTCCTTGCGCTGATCGTGCAGATCGAGCCGAGTGAAAACAAAAACCTGTCTGTCGCTCAACGCGACCGAACGAATCATGAAAAGCCGCGGCAATATTTCGTCGAGTCCACCGTCTCCTCGAAAAGCCAAGGGATCGCCGAATCGCATGCCATTGATCACCCTATTCCCCACGAACGCACCCTGCCGCAAATCGATTTGCCGGCGTCCGGGGAATCGGACCCTGAAAATGCGTTGGCCGTGAACGAACAACCGATCACGGAACCCGGGTTCGATCCCGTTTTGCCGACATCATCACAGTTCGCAAACGATCTTGCGACCGATCCCGGCTGGGGAGCGGACTGGAACACACAGCCGACGACGACTCCCGAAACGGTCGCGCCGAAATCGGAAAGTTCGCTTGCCGATTGGGGAATGCCGGTCGCGGCCCAACCGCAAGTCGAAGTCGCCGAATACAATTTTCCCCCAAACCCCGATATTCCGATGGGGCAAAGGTCAGATTCGCAAGTCCCGCCGGAATCGAATTTGGCTCAAAGCATCCCGAACGGAACCGTTGCCAGGCCGGGCTATAAGCCGTCGATTCCTTATGCGCCGACCGCTCCGTATCCTCCGCCCAAGACGGAGGACGGAACGATCGAACAGGTTCGGGGAAGTATTTTAATGCAACCGGAATACAACGCAAGCAATACACATTTCACGCAGCCGATCCACGAACTGGCCTCCCCCCAACAGCCGCAAGGAGGGAATCCTGCTTCGGTTCCGCCGACTTCCGCATTGACCGGCGCGATCGAAATCGATCCGGTCGACGCGTCCGACGACTCGCCGTATGAATCCGAAGAACCGTTTGCCAAACGATTCCCCAACGCGAGAACGCCGTTTGCGTCCCAATTGATCAAACCGGATTTTCGGTCGCTCGTGATTCTCGACGACAACGGCAACGAGGTGAAAAACCCGGCGATCACATTGCTTCACGAAAAACTCAGCTCTTTCCTCCAGGAAGGGGACGTCGCCGATACGATGGACATGATTCGAGCGGTTCCCGACCGTCGAACGCGGTTTACGCTCCTGATCGAATTTTGCGATCAACTGGCGTACCAGGTGAAGAACTCGTACAGCGAACACCAGATCAACGAAGAGGAATTGTTCCGGAAAGTCGATCAAATCTCGAATATTCTCCAAACCGCATCAATAACCGCGAAGGAGATGAAACCGGATTCCGTCCGGGACGACGCTTACGCCGCCCTTGCGGAGCGGAGCGGACATTATGTCGGCGACTTCACCACCGCGAAGAACACTCTCGTGAAGATTAAAAGTCCGCTGCTTCGCTCCAACAAACTCATGGAGTTGGCCGAGCTGCAGAAGACGAACGATTCGGCGACAAGCGCCAACGAAACGCTCCGTCTTTCCCGTGAATCGCTCAAGATCGCGATCCAAAAAGGGGAAATCCAACATGCGGATTCGGTGATCAAAAGCGAAACGTCGATTTCGACGAGCGAAAATACGCCGTTGAATCGCTAAGCTCCCCGTCTCCCTGGATTCTCTGGGGAACAATTCTCACTGGAATAACCGGAAAACTCGGCTTATTCTTTCTATTTTCACTAATAGTCAAGTTCTTCTTAACCGATACTATTAGTATAGGATTCCGTCGTGATTCCTTCCTTGAACCCGCTGCGGAAATATGTCTGAAATTCCCCTGAAAACCGATTCGAATGAATTCGTCCCCACTCCGGGAAACGAGTCGGGCGGCGTTTACGACATGTTGACCGATCCGATTCACAATTTGATCGAGAACCTGGTGCAATTCGTTCAAAAGCGGATCGAAATGATCGGAGTCGTTTCGATTTTTTTCGCGAACACGCTCTTTTGGCTCGTCGCGAAACCGACCCGGCGGGAAACATTGCTTCAGTCATTCTACACGATCGGCGTACTAAGCATTCCGGTCGTGATGCTCACGGGAACCTTCATCGGAATGGTGCTCGCCGTTCAAACGTATACGCAATTCAAATCGATCGGAATCGAAACGCGAATCGGTGCGGTGATCAATCTGTCGTTGCTCCGGGAACTCGGGCCGGTTCTCGCGGCGACAATGCTCGCCGGTCGCGTCGGTTCGTCCATTGCCGCCGAGCTCGGAACGATGCGGGTCACGGAACAGATCGACGCGTTGACGAGCATGGGAACCAACCCGATCCACTTTCTCGTCGTGCCGCGATTCATCTCCTGCTTGGTGTTGATTCCGGCGTTGACGGCGATGGGAGATTTCGCCGGGGTGATCGGCGGGGCGTTTTATTGTACGCAGATTCTCCCGATCGATTGGTTTTATTATTGGAAAAACTCCAGTAATTTCGTAACGCTGTTCGACCTTTTCGCCGGAATGTTCAAGAGTACGTTTTTCGGAGCCGCGATCGCGATCATCAGTTGCTTCCAAGGCTTCAACTGCGAAGCGGGCGCCGAAGGGGTCGGAAAGGCCGCGACGAAATCGTTCGTCCTTTCGTTCGTCGCGATTTTGTTCCTCGATTTGGTTCTCGGTATTTTATTGGACCGTTTTTACCTCCTGTTCTGGACCCCGCCTTTGATCACGGGATGAATAGGTGATAGGTGATAAGTGATAAGTGATATGTGATATGTGATAATTTTGTTTCTCTCTTATCACCTATCACCTATCACCTATCACCTATCAACTATCAACTATCACTTTGAGTCGGATTTGGAAAATTTTTTTTGTGAAATGTCGCAACTCAGCCCTGCATAATGGATCCCAATGATTATCGTAAAATCCCGAAGGATTCCCGATACGATCCGTTCGGGGACGAAGAGCTGACC
>JAVBTU010000534.1:0-3464 GCA_031556015.1 Thermoguttaceae bacterium | reverse complement strand
AAGAATCTCCTGTTCCGACACTTCGCGGACGACGCCGTCGCAAACATCGAGTGCTCTGAGGCATTTCGTCAAGTTGACCGGGCGGTTGATTTCAATGGCACTGGCAATCGTCGACGCTTTACGCCCTTCGACGTCCATTTGATCGAAAAACGTCTTGATTTTCTCCGCATCGAACCGGCCGCCGTTCCAGCGGAGTTTTTCCTGCTCATAAAGCCGGTAAAGTGTGTTCGCTCCGGCGGCGTTGATGATCGCCAGACGCGGCACTTTTTTCAAAAGTCCGAGCTTGTGCAGTTCGAGGAACGTTTTGCCGAACGCGCTGGAATTGCCGAGGTTGCCGCCGGGCACGACGATCCAGTCGGGCGGTTCCCAACGGAGCGCTTCGAGCACGCGCAACATGATCGTTTTCTGTCCTTCGAGTCGGAACGGATTGACGCTGTTGACCAAATAGATGCCCAGCTCCTTCGACACTTCCTGGACCCGTCGCATCGCGTCGTCGAAATCCCCCTGGATCTGGATCGTTTTCGCTCCGTAATCGAGTCCCTGCGACAATTTGCCGTAAGCGATCTTTCCGGACCCGATGAAGATCACCGCCTGCATGATTTTCGTAACCGCCGAGTAAATCGCGAGCGACGCGCTGGTGTTCCCCGTCGATGCGCACGCCGCCTGCTTCGCGCCGACCAGCTTCCCGTGCGTGAACGCCGCGGACATCCCGTTGTCCTTGAACGAGCCGGACGGGTTCATCCCTTCGTATTGCAAGTAAAGCGAGCCGGAATTCATGCCGACGTAAGGACACGCCCCGGTCGCGTTTTGCAGAAGCGTCTGTCCTTCGCCGATGGTTACGCATTCGCCTTGCGGGGCGAACGGCAGAAGTTCGTGAAACCGCCAAACGCCGCTAAACCGATGCGGGTTGCCCCGCTCGCTCCAGTATTTCTCAAACGCGGCAAGTGATTTCGGGACCGGAAGCTTTTCCCACTGGTAATCGACGTCCAGCAGATTCCCGCACTTCGGACAGGCGTGGTGGATTTCGGTGATCCCGTAGGTACTTTGGCAGTCGGGATGAAGACAACGTTGAAAAGCGAGTTCGGACATGGGAGGCAAGGAAAGTGAGTTGAAACAGACTCACGCAGTATAACCTGCTCGGTGAATGTGGGTAGTCCGTCGTCGGAAGAACGGATGCAAAACAACCTTGAGACCTGAAGAACGAATCTCCGTGTCGTTTCGGTCAAGAGATTTTTTCAATAAATCACTTCGAGCATGTACAGCCCGTGCGGCGGGGCGGTCGGACCGGCGAGGATCCGGTCGCGGCTTTCGAGAATGTTCCGCATCCACGGCGCCTTGATGCCGTGTCCCCGGCTGCCGCGACGACTCGATTCGCTCGATCCGAACAGGAAAAGCGTCCCGGCGATCGCACGGACCATGTTGTAAAGAAATCCGTCCGCTTCGACTTCAATCACCAGAAACGAATGCTGCGGCGTTTCAATCGACGGGGCGGTGGGATCGTTGATTTTCGAATCGAAGATATTCGCAGGGTCGGGGTTCGTCCGGTTCGGCGAATAGTACGGGCGGAGCGACCACGGCGTCACGTCGCTGATTCTTCGCACGGAAATGTCGTAAACCGTACGCCGGGTCGATTGTCGCGGGGAACCGACCGACTGGAAGCAGGCGAAATCGTGTTCGCCGAGCAGATACGCCGCGGCTTCCTGCATGATCGCCAGATCGAGCGGCTTGTAGACGATCCACGTGTGGTTCAGGAAAAACGGGAGCGGTGGACGGCTGTCGTCGATAATGTATCGGTATCGTTTGCTCTTGGCGTCGTTGATCGGGTGGAACTCCATCGGAACGTCTTCGGCCTGAGAAACGCGGATGTCGTTCGGGAGTTTCGCGTTGAGCGCCTTGGCGATCGCGGGGGCGGGAATCGGGTTTTCAGTCCAGAACGCCGCGACTTGCCGGATCGCGTGGACTCCGGCGTCGGTCCGACCGCTGCCGAGCAGGTTCGCGTGGTGTCCGAGAATTCCTTCCAGCCGCGACTCGATCGTCCGTTGGATCGTCGGGACGTCCGCCTGCGCCTGCCAGCCGGAATATCGGGTCCCGTCGTAAGACAATTCAAGTTTGATCCGGCGTTTCATTGAGGGCAAATCCCGCGTGTGCGAAGTTCATCCGCGAGTTTTTCATGTTCGTCGAACGAATATTGCACGGCGTCGAAGCCGAAATCTTTCGCTCCTTGCACATTTTTTTCGAGGTCGTCGACGAACAGGATTTCGTTCGGTTCGATTCCGGGAACGGCATTTTCGGCGAACCGGAACGCGGCGGCGAAAATGTCCCGATTCGGTTTCATTGCGCCGACCTTGTAGCTGGCGACGTGGTTGTTCGGGATGCTTTCGAAAATTTCCGTAAATTTCTTCGTGCAGTATTCCCAATGCCAGGGCCCGATATTCGAGAGGATTCCTCGGGGAAAATCGACCTTGGCGACTCGCTCGAGCGTCGGAAGCATCGGCTCGTTGAACCAGAAAATTTCGTTCACGGCGTGGAGCAATTCGTCCATCGAGACGCTTCTTTCGGGAGCCCGCTCGCAAATGTACCGATAATACTCGTCGGCGGAAATGTGTCCGCATTCGGCTTGTTGAAGCATTTCCGGACAATAAAGCGTCTCGGCGACCCATTGCGCCGGTCGGTCGAATAAAGCGCCGACTTGCTCGAAGAGCCGTCCGTTGGAAAAACGGATCAGGACGTTTCCGAGATCGAAGAATAGAAATTTCGTTGGCATGAATAAGATATGCAACTCAAAGGGGAGCGAATTAGTTAGGAAAGCGAGATAAGTGGTGAAATTTGAGGAAATAAGAAACAAGAAATAGGTTTACTGCTTTATTTTTCAGACGTTTTTCGGCTCAAATTAATTTCTCATTTCTTATTTCTCATTTCTCACTTTCCCCTCACCGATTTTCACTCATCCGACTCCGCGCGATCGCCGCTTGGGTGTTCGCGGACTTGAGCAGGGAACTGTCGGGGCAGAATTTGGCGAGCGTTTTGTACGCGGTTTCGGCGACGGCCCAGTCGTCCCGCTTCTCGGCGAGTTTTCCCTTGAGGAACAAGACGCGATCAAGCACCGCCTGGTCCGGCGGATGGTTGAGAAGTTCCTGCACGTATTTCTCGGCTTCGTCGTAATTCTTGTCGTCGTAAGCGAGGTACGCCAATCCCCAGGTTCCGTGCGACCAGTAATCCCCGTCGCGATAAGTCGTATTGATTTTTTTGAACTTGCGCCGTGCATTCTGTTTGCTGCCGTTTTCCAGATCGTCCCACGCGAGGTGGAAAAGCGCCCCGTCGGCGTGGGAGTTGTTCGAATAATCATCGGCGAGAATCTTGAACTGCTCCAGCGCCTTTTCGGTATCACCCTGCTTTTCATAGTAATCGTAGACTAAGCTGTCCACAGTCGACTGGAACAGCTCCTGTATCTCTCCCTGATAATT
>JAVBTU010000494.1:0-3615 GCA_031556015.1 Thermoguttaceae bacterium | reverse complement strand
TTACCTCGGTCACGATATCGAGAGCGAGTTGAAAGTCTGGGTCGTTCCGTCCGTTACGGAAAAGTAAATGGTTTCCCGTTTCGTTTCCGGATTTCCCGATCCACGGCGTTTCTCGCGGCGTGCTTTCGGGCGGTCCAATCCGGAGCGAGCAAATATTCGTCCTTGACCTCTCCGGAAACGCGGTCGATAATCGTTTCCGGGGGGATTCGCTCCAGAAAATCGACGACGTAACCGGCGTACTCTTCCAACGTCGGCAAAGGAACCGCATTCTGTTCCCACATCCGTGCGAGTTTCGTTCCCTTGACGACGTGTAGGTTGTGCAGCTTGACCGACCAAGGCCGGTATTCCGCGATTCTTTCCGCCGTCGCGAATCGATCCTCTTTCGATTCGCCGGGAATTCCGAGGATCAAATGAAGCCCGAATCGAATCCGGCGCCGTTTCACTCGCCGGATCGCGTCGTCGATTGCCGCAAAATCATGTCCGCGATTCAAAAAACGGAGTGAACGGTCGTGGATCGATTGGACGCCGATTTCCAAAGTCAACCAGGTTTCCAGGGAGAGCGTTTCCAGGAGATCGAGCACGATTTCCGGCAGACAGTCGGGCCGCGTTCCGATCGCAAGCCCCACGATTCCCGGCGACACCATCGCTTCCCGGTAGAGCCGCTCCAAAGTTTCCGTCGATCCGAACGTGTTCGTTCCCGGCTGAAAATAAGCGAGAAACTTGTTCACTTGTGTCCGGGCTTGTAGACGCCGAATTCCTTCGCGAATTTGTTCGCCGATCAAAATGTTGCAATATTCCTTGGCCGGGCTGAAGCTTTTCTCGTCGCAAAACACGCATCCGCCCGAATTTTTGTGCGGGCAGCCGAGATTCGCGTCGACGCTGACCTTCCGAACCGGCTCGCCGAACTCTTCCCGAAGCGCGGGACCGAGTGTGCGATAGAATGAAGACATGTTGTTCAGGAGCGTCGCAGTAACTCGAGGATTTGCTGGAGCTTGTCGGCAATCTGCCCGAGCAGAGCCGTATCTGGCGATGCGCCGGTTTCACCGGTCGTCGGAGTCGGATAGCGTGAGGCAAAACCGTTCGTGAATTCAGGGCGTTCGAAGGCAGGTTTTTTGAAGGAGTTCGCCAATATCACGCCGAGCCCCACCACGAAAACAATAGACACGGTCGTAGCGATCATAATCATGGTCCGGAGGATTTGGTGCATCTTGAACAGGTCCCCGTCGAATTCCTTGAACCACTGCTCGAAGGCCTTTTCCAATTCTAATGAAATCTGTTCGAATTTTTCGGCAAGTGTATTTTTATCTTTCAAAATTTGCGAGAGCGTCTGTGTTCGATCTTCCCGTTTCTTTTCCAGTTCAAACAGTTCCTTGATTCTCGATTTAAATTCCTGCTGCAATTCCGGCTGCAATTCCGTCGAGGTTTTTTGGCTCTCCGGGTCGGTGATTTTCGTAAAAATATCGTCTAAAGTTACGTGGGTCCGCGTGTATTTATCGTTAAGTTCTTTCGGTGGATCCGGCCCGTCTTCGTCGTTCAGGAGTCCCGCCACTTGTCGTTTCAAATCTTGAAAAGCGAAAAAGTTTTTACGCGACTCTTCGAACGGTTCCTGTTCGTCGAACGATTTTCGAATTGTCTGTTCCCATTGATCGACGATTACCTGGACGCTCTTCCGCGCGACGTGAATCTGTTGAACAATTTTGCTTCTCTCGTTCACCACCTGAGCCGCTTCCCTGACAATATTGTCGTACTCGTGGTCCAAAATGATCAGTCGTTCGCTGAGACGTCGGGCTTCCATGAAATCCATGATTCTATCGCTTGCTTGCTTCGACAATTCCGAAGATTTTTTCAGCGACTCTTCGGCAACACGCAAAAGATTATCCTCCTGTGTGGAAAACCACTGTTCCACGGCGATTTGCGCACGCAGGCGTTCCCCGTTCGCCTGTTGGAGGTGAAACATTTGCCTGGTCGTCTCATCAAGGATCGCCTGACGAATTTGTACGGATTGTAGCCCAAACCAGCCGATCCAAGCGACTGCCAGAAAACACATCAGCATGAAACTGAAGCAAAGAAAAATACGCGTACCGGGCTGAAGTTTGGAAAGCATGGGGGATTATAAAAAGAAAAAACGACGGAATGGAATCCACACGCCCCGGATTATCGCACCGGGAATGTGTGAAGTCAACTCCGTCGCTTTTTGTTTGCGCTCGCTTGAAAGAATGCGATTTACTTCGCGTTCGGGTCGATCATTTTCTTCTCCTGGAATTCCCGATTCGCGGCTTTCAGATCGTCCTCGGTCGCTTCGTGAATTTCGTGTTCGCTTCCGCCGGCGGCCCGGTCGATCGCTTCTTCCGTGACGCCTTCGATTTCGTACGGCGTATCGACGAACTTCGCGTTGTCGAGAATCATCTGGACCACGATGCGTTCGACGACCTGGTTACGCAGCAAGTCCATTTTGCCTTGCTTTTCCAACTGGGCCCGGACCCGACGCGGCGTCGTGTTGCTTTGCGCGGCAATCAAAGCGACTTCCATATCGTAATCTTTCGAACTCGGTTCGATATTTTCAACCTCGGCGATCTTTTCGAGAACGAAATGCTCTTTGAGCGAATTGGCGACGACCATCCGGCTGTTTTGACGCAGGTAATTGATTTCCCGCTGAATCGCGTCGTCGGTATAACCGCTGCTTTTCAGTTCCATGATCATTCGTTCCAGCTCGCGGCCCGCCTGGCGTTCCAAAAGCGACGGGGGAAGCTCCCAAGTCGCGGCGACCGTAAGGGCGTTAGCAACCTGCTGTCGCGTTTGCTGCCGCTGTTCGTAGCCCAACTGCTGCTTGAGCGAGTCGAGAATCGCGTCGCGGAAATCGCCGATATTGTCGAAGCCTCCGATCCGTTCCAGAAATTCATGGGACAATTCCGGAAGTTCGAGTTTCTTGACGTCGAGGATTTCAAACGTCGCTTCGATTTCCTTGCCGCGAAGGGCCGGATTCGGCGAGTCCTCGGACAGTTGGGCTTTGACGGTTTTCGCGTCGCCCGCCTTGACTCCGATCATCAGTTTGTCGAAATCCTTGATCGTTCCGTCCGCGAACGAAAGGGTCGGACGGATCCGGATGGTTTCCTCTTCGGCGCGGGATATGACCTGTCCGTCATGCTGGAAAATCAGCTTCGAAACGAGATAATCGCCGTCTTCGGCCGGTTTTTCGGAAGGAACCAGCTTGCCGTATTGTGTCAGGAACCGTTCGATCGCACGGTCGACATCTTCGTCGGTGAAGTCGTGGACCGGACGTTTGATCGTCAGCCCCTTCCACTGCGGCAGTTCGAATTCGGGACGGACTTCGAGGTTGAATTCGTAGATCATCGGCCCGTCGTCCGGGAGAACGACGGACGCGAAATTCAGGTCCGGCTCGCCGATGGGCGTCAAATCCGGCGATTCGTTGACCTGCGTCAGGCTGTCCATGACGAGATTGCTTTTGACACGGTCGGCGATTTCCTTTTTGAACCGCTTTTCGACCAGTTTTCGCGGAGCCATCCCCTGTCGAAAACCGGGAACGTAAGCCGTTTCGGTCAGTTCGTCGAATTCGAGTTCAAAATAACGCTCGATTTCCGAACGCGGAATCGTCAC
>JAVBTU010000338.1:0-8434 GCA_031556015.1 Thermoguttaceae bacterium | reverse complement strand
AAGAATCTGCCGAACCAGAGCCGAATCGTCGACAATTAAAACGCGAACAACTTTTGCCATGACAAATATGAATAAGGGTGGAAGGGTGGAAGGGTGGAAGGTCGGAAGGGGATAAGGGGGGAAGATTATATCGATTTCTTCCCTTCAACCCTTCTTCCCTTATACCCTTCCACCTCACTCCTGTAACAATATACTAACGGCACACCAAATGGAATAGCGTTATTCTTCCTTGCGATAAACGGCGGGTTTGACGTATTTCCACTTCGTTTGGTCGCGACCGAGGGTCTCGGAATGGCCGATGAGCAGATACCCGCCGTTGACCGTGTGATTGTACATTCGGTTGACCAACTCGATTTTCGTTTCCGTATCGAAATAGATCATCACGTTCCGACACCAGATGCAATCGAACGGTTTTTTGAACGGGAGCGTTTTGTTCATCAGGTTGAAACGACGGATCACGGCTTCTTTGCGGACCTTGTCGACAACCGCCCAGCCGTCGGCTTCTTTTTTGAAGTATTTTTGAAGAATCGCCTGTGGAACCCCCTGGAGTCGCGTCTGTTCATAAACGGCTTTTTTCGCTTGAACGAGGGCCTTTTCAGAAATATCGGTGCAAAGCAATCCGGCGTTCCATTGGGAATAATTGGCGCCGAAATACTCCAGCATCGTGATAATGATCGTGTACGGTTCTTCGCCGCTGGACGCCGCGGCACACCAGATTCGAAGATCGTTGCTGTTCTTCGCACTATGCCGCTGGGTCATTTCGGGTAAAATCGTCTGCGTGAAAAACGTGAAATGGTCCGATTCCCGAAAGAAAAACGTGTGGTTCGTCGTGATCTGGTTCGCCAACTCGCTGATCGCTTTGTCCGATTTGTCCGCGACAAGCGTGTCGTAGTACTGCTTAAAATTCTGGTATCCCCGTTCGCGAAGAATTTTTTGCAGGCGACTGACGACGAGATTTTTTTTCTGGTCGGAAAGCGTGATTCCGAAACGGCTGTAGACCAGATCGCGGATCGCGACAAATTCCTGGTGGGAAATCGGCATCATTTCGCCGTGAATTTCAACATTTGGCATCGTGTTTACAAGTTTCGCGGGCGTATCCCCGCTTTGAGGGTGTAATTTGAGATTCCCGGCTGTCGGTCGATTTATTATTGCGGACGATATTTCGGCAATGAAATTTCAATAATCCTTATGTGTTCGGTCAAAATTGGCCGTAAAATTCCTGAAGCCTACAGCCTTTTATCTAGTATAGCATAGAATGTCGGTCCTCAATTATCTTCCTTTCGTTCGGGGATTCACAATGCTGGGTTGGGGCTGTTTTTGGGTCGTTCTCTCGGTCTTTCCCGTCTATTCGGAAACGGTCGAACAGCTCGTTCGTCGCCTCGATTCCCCGGTTCTCCGGGAGCGGGAAGCGGCACAGCAATCGCTGTTCGAACTCGGCCCCGGGATTTTGGCAAATCCGCCCGGCGATTCCGACTTTTCGACGGAGGTCGCCGTGCGGCTGAAAAATTTGCGGCGAATGTTTCTGGCCCAAGCCGTCGATCAAGGTTTGAGCGGCCTCTGTTTTACGATGAACTCGCTCGATTTTCAAGAGGATCGAAAACAAACGGTCGCGAAAATCGGTGTCGACTGGTCGAAATCGCTGAACACGATCCACCCCATTCGGTTGAGGTTTCCCCTGGACGCCGTCGGATTGACCGGGGTTTACGATATCCCGGTCGCTCCGGAGCAAACGAAAGCGGAAGTCCGTTTCGCTTTGGAGCAAATTTCCTCGGAGCGACAATTCGTGTTTCACGGTCGGTGTGAGGTTCTTTTCGCGGCGGGCATCCAAGACTTTTCATTTTCCTTAGCCGACAACACGGGAAATCTCGTTCGCCGGGAAAACGCCGTCGTTTCGATTCGGGAAATCATGTTCGAGCCGAGAACGGGCAGATTGAACCTGCGATTTCTGATCGAATTCGACGATGCGCTCGACGCGATGCAGTCGCATCAAATTTGGATCGAATCCAATCCGGCTTTTCTCGTCGACGAAAAAGGGGAAAAAATCAACGCGATCGGTCCCCCCCGGCAAATTGAAAAAACCGGAAATCGGTTCGACGGAATCCTCTCCTTCCGGATTCCCAAAGAGGGGAAACTCGAATCGCTCCAATTCGTCTACCGGACCCCGACGACGATCGCCGAAAAGACGGTCGAGTTTCAATGTGAACCGTGAGAATTTGGTCTTGCCCTGCAAGAAACGTCGATTGACACGGGCACTCGAACGTGGTGCTTCCCTGCGCAAAAACAGGGGTGAAACGGGGCGAGTCCTTTCTTTTGAACCTGCTTGCACTTCCCGGTCCGGCGGAATTTTTTGGTCTTGCGTGGTTTTTTCTTTTCTGGTAGGATCGGGCCACTTCGACAGGAAGTCGAACTTACGCTTTGACCAAATCATACGGAGAATGGAGGCTCCCTCATGTTCGGAACGCGAACTTATACGCTTTTTTTCCTGCTTTTCGCATTCGCAATCGCAGAAGCCCGACCGGTTTCCGCGGGGGATATGAAGTTTTTGTTTTTCGGCTCGTCGCACTGCACGGCCTGTGTCGGAATCAAACCGCGCATTGACGCCCTTCGGGACAAGGGGAATTGGCCGATCACGTATATCGATGCCGACGTCGATATTCAGCAGGCGCAGAAGTTTCAAATACAATCGCTGCCGACGTTCGTTCTACTCATCGACGGCAAGGAATTCGACCGTTTCATCGGTGGGGCCGATCCGAAGATCGTCGAAGAGAAAATCCTCGATTTACACGCCCGGGCGATCGAATTTCTCAAATCCTCGTCCTCTTCGGCCCTTTCGTCCGCTTCGCCGGTTTCAACATTTGCTCCGGCCCCAAGTTTCTCGCAAAATCCTCCGCAAAACGCGCAAATCGCGCAACCGATTCCGTCCACCGGGGGCAACGAAGTCGGCCCGAAGCCGAAAAATCGGTACATTGCCGCTTCGGTTCGAATTCGTGCGAACGATCCGACCGGGCTTTCGACCGGAACAGGAACGATCATCGATACACGAGACGGTGAGGCGCTGATTTTGACTTGCGCCCATATTTTCCGGGATTCGCAAGGGCAAGGACCTGTCGATTTGGATCTGTTTCTTGATAGCGGAATCGTCAAAGCACAGGGACAATGTGTCAACTTCGACTTGGAAAACGACATTGCGTTCGTCAAGTTTACCGTTCCGCAAAACGCGGTGATCAGGGCGATTCCGCTTGCGACGAAAGATACTCTACGAAACGACCAAACACTAATTTCTGTCGGCTGCGACGGCGGCGCGGACCCGACGATCCGGCAGCATCGCGTCATTTCCCTCGACCGTTGCAGCACGCCGGGAAATTACCGTCGTCCGTTCAACTACATCCAGGTTTCCGGCGCTCCAACGCAGGGACGTAGCGGCGGAGGGCTCTTTTCGGCGGACGGCTACCTCGTCGGCGTTTGTAATACCGGCGATCCGAACTCCAACGACGGACATTTCGTTCCGCTTTCGGTCGTTCGAAATCAGTTGGACCAAATCAGTATGGGGGTGGTTTACCAATCTCCGATATTGAGCAATTCGCCCGCGTCCGTGTCGGAGTCAACACCGCCGGCAGGAATTTCGTTGGCGTCCGTCAATGGTCCGGTCGCGGATAATCCCCTGAAAAACGCGAATCTGCCCGCCGATTCCTCGCCGACCGCTTCGTACCAATTTCTGACCCCGGAAGAGCGGGCGACCGTCGAAGAAATCCGTCGGCGGCAGTCCGAAGGGGCGGAAGTGATCCTGATTATCAATCCGGTAAAGCAGGGAAATGAAAAACCGCAATCGGACATCATCAAACTGGAAAACGTGTCGAGCAAATTCCTCGACGTTATCCTGGAAAAGGATAAAATTGCGGACCAGAAGGCGAAACATCCGACGCTCACCGAACAGGCTGCCGCAATGACCCGCCGCCCCATCGCCGCGCCCGGCAACTCCGCCGGTCGACAACGGGAAACAGGGCTGAGGACACAAAAATAAACGCACACAGAGCGGGAAGCGTAAGCGAGCGGTTTGAAATAACAAATAACACAATGAGAAATGAGAAATGAGAAATGACGCTCGCTTACGCTTCCCGCTCTGCTTACGTCTTCCGTCCCGTCATTTATTTCTTATTTCTTATTTCTTATTTCTTATTTAAATGACGTCCCGCTCTGTTTTGAATTATTCCCGCTCGGTGCGGTTTCGGGTCGCTCTGCTCTTTATCACGGTCGTTCTGCTGCCGGTGGTGCTTTGTGTTTCTCTCTCGGTGGGCGCGGCGGCGGTTCCGCTTCGGGAAACGATTCGAATTCTTTGCGGTTTTGATTCCGAACCTCGCTTGCTCCGGATCATTTTGGATATTCGACTCCCTCAATCGCTCGCCGCGATTCTTGCCGGGGGCGGTTTGGCAATTTCCGGTGCGGTTATGCAAAACGTGCTTCGTAACCCGCTCAGTTCGCCGTTGACGCTGGGAATCTCGAACGCGGCGGCGTTTGGAGCGGCGGTCGTTCTGCTGCTCGGCGGCGGACAGGTCGTTTCGATGGACAACACGATTTCCGGTTTCACGCTTTCCCGGAGCATGATCGCGCTGGGCGCGTTCGGCGGTTCGCTTTTGGCAACCGGCGCGATTCTCGCCCTGAGTCGGATCCACGGGACGCGACCGGAAACGATTATCCTCGTCGGCGTCGCGCTCAATTCGCTGTTTACCGCCGGGCTCATGTTCTTGCAATACCTTGCGGACGAAGCCCGGCTCGCGGCGATCGTTTATTGGACGTTCGGCGACACGACCCGGGCAAGTTGGAATTCGCTGGGCTTGATGCTCGGTTGTGTCGTTCCGGTTTCGCTCTATTTTCTTTGGCAAAGCTGGAACTATAACGCATTGATTTTCGGCGAAGAAACCGCGCTTGGTCTCGGCGTTCCGGTCCGGCGATTACGAACGACGACGATGTTGCTCGCTTCGCTCCTGACGGCGGTCCTCGTTTCGCAGCTTGGTATCATCGGATTCGTCGGCTTGGTCGTTCCGCATTTCTCGCGGCTGATGATCGGGACCGACAACCGGTTCCTGTTGCCGTTGACCATGCTTTTCGGCGGACTTTTGCTGCTCGTCGCGGACACGGCGGCCCGATTGATTCTCGCACCGAGAATACTGCCGGTTTCGATTTTGACCGCGTTTATCGGGGTACCGGTTTTCCTCGCGTTGTTGCTGGGAAGGAAGACGGGATAATTGTGAATTATGAATTATGAATTATTGCGATGACGCCTTTGAGATTTGTGATGCGGCTTGTTTTCCTTTGGACGAATCGCTTGCGCACGCTTTCTCCGATTTGACGCCGGAAGAGCGGTTTTTGCGGATTCGGACCGTTTCGTCTCAACCGGCACCACAAGGGCTTTTCACGGCGTCACGAGACGGCAAACTTGTCGGGGCGGTTTATTCGCAGCTTCGGCCGGATAAGACGTTGCTCCTTTGGCCGCCCGGGACGGAAATCGACGACGAAACGCTCCGCGGCGCCCTTTACGATCGTGTGAAACGGTATGCCGATCAGGTCGGAGCCGGTGTCATGATCGCGTTCAGCGAAACCAGGCCCCGTAAGGAGTTCGAGCAGGCCGGGTTCGAATACGCTTCGGAGATGCTCACGCTCCTGGCCGACGAAATCTCGTTTCCGATGCAGTGGAAATCGGACCGATTGTCGTTCGCGATCCGATCCGCGGAATTTGCGTTCGAAGAAATGGCACCACTATTCGAACGAACGTTCGAGAAGACCCGCGACTTCCCGAAGTTCCTGGGGATCGTGCCGATCGAAAGCGTCTTACGGGCCTATTCGTATCAACCGCAGACGTGGTTTTTCGTCCAGGTCGAAGGAGAAAACGCCGGTTGCCTGATCCTGACGGACACGCCCGAATTCGACCAGATGGAATTGACGTACATGGGACTGGTTCCGGAATTCCGTGGCCGGAAACTTTCGCTGCCGATCGTGCAATTCGCGCTCTGGACGGCGAGAATGAAGGGTCGCCGAATGGTTACGGTTTCCGTCGACGCCCAAAATGACGCCGCGGTCCGGGCTTACACCCGTTGCGGCTTCAGACCGTGGAGCCGGAAAAGTCTTTATCTGCAACGGCTGCCGTGACCGGGACCTGTTTCAAACGGTTGAGTCAAATGGGTGTAAGGAAAACTCCTCGAACGATTTAAGGGCTCTCCGTCCAAAACTTTATGATCGGGTTCGGAACGAAAAAGGCTTGCCAAACGACCAGCGCGGCGAAACCGATCGCAAACGCGAGAGCGAGAAACGTGAAAAACGTTCCGGCGTAACTTCGTTTCCGGTGGACCGACCAATCCGACTTCGGAAGTACGTAGGAATAGGTCCTGTCCGGCGATTTGAACACAAAGCGACCGGAGTCCGTCTGGACGAATTCACGATCGGAATCCTTGAGGAAAAAACGGCCCGAGTCGGTTTGAACCATCTCTTCCTGGGAATGATATTCGGTCGTTTCGGAAATTTCATCCGGTGGGACCAATTGTTTCTGGGCGGTGTTTTCCATGGAATTTCGATTCACAATCCAATTTCGCGTCCCTGCCGACCCTCACGGGTCACGAGACTCCTCCAACGTTACTCCCTCAGGATACAGGCGAGCCGCTCGAAAAGCAAGCCCATTTGTGTAACCTCGCGCAAAGCCGGAAAGCGACTCTTGCATCCTGTTGAAAAATCTCCTAAAGTGGCATTGACGCAACAGGTCGGGGCTTTGTCCGGCCGTTTGCCACTTGAGACGAAACCACTAACGAAGAGGAAAATTTCATGAGCCACCCCCACCAACGCTGTCATTGTTGTCCGCCCGGCCCGGACGTTTCGAGAACCAACTTGCAACTGGAATTGTCCAGGCGTGCCTTCCTGGCGATGGGCGGTGTCGTCGTGGGCGGATTGACCTGGGCGGGACTGCAAAGCGACCTGCTCGCCGAGGAACTCTCGGACCCGATCGCTCAGCCGACGCCGCGGCAGCCGTTGATCGTCAAGCCGGTCCTGCTGCATGATTTGCCGCAACGTCAGGAAAAATCCTCCTGGCGAAATTGGGGAGGCGTCGACTCTCCCGAAGCGGCGGAGAAAGAAGTCCGGCAAATCCGTGCCGAATTGGAAAGCATCAAGGCAAAAGCGGATTATCCGGTCGAATATCTCGACATTGTGAAAGTCACGAACGTCGACCAGCTTTCGCCGGATCACCCGGACATCAAAGGGTGCGACTTGATCCTGCTTTACGGAGCCGGTTACCCGATCAACGGGATTCAAAATTTCGGGAAAGACGTGATCATTTTCCAACGCTGGCGCAGCGGGGCCGTGTATTACCAGTATGAAGGCGTCAGCGCGCGATTTCTCCGGCAGCACACGGACGACCAGTCCGTCCCGAATATCAAAGAGGAAGACGTCGTGACGGACGAGCTGGAAGAACTCGACTGGCGTTTTCGCGCGTTGTGCGGTTTGAAAAACACGAGAAATTCGAAAATCGTCACCATCGGCGGCGCCGGAGCGTTCGCGCACGGAAAATCGGACATTCCCGTTCCCGAGATCGTCAAAAGAGTCTGGAATTTCGAATACCACGACGTCGGTTACGACGAATTGGGAAAACTCATCGACGAAGCGATGGCCGATTCCCAAACGATCGCAAGGGCGAAGAAACGCGCCCAGGATTACCTCAAGATTCCCGGCACGACGTTGGAAGCGACCCTGGAGTGTTTCGAGAACAATTTCGTGCTCGACGACGTGTTTCGCGCACTCATGAAGCGTGTCGGTCCGAATCTGATCACGATCCAGGGCTGCATGGGACAGATCATGTCCCGGGCGAACACGAGTGCCTGCATCACGCTTTCATTCCTCAACGACGACGGTTATATGGCGTTTTGCGAGTCCGATTTCGTCGTGATACCGAGCGGCGTCCTGTTGGGGAACATTACCGGAAAGCCGGTGTTCCTGAACGATCCGTGTTATCCGCACAAGAGCATCATCACGCTGGCGCATTGCACCGCTCCGCGAAAAATGGACGGCAAAAACTTCGCTCCGGCCCGCATTCTCACGCATTTTGAATCCGATTACGGGGCCGCCCCGAAGATTGAGTTCCCGCTCGGCATGTTGACGACCAATATCGTTCCCGATTATATGTCGAAGCGATGGGTCGGAGTTAAAGGAGTCATTTGCGACGTTCCGTTCCGTCCGATTTGCCGATCGCAGTTCGACATCAAATACGAATGCCCGGACATGCTCTTCGCCAAGCGGATGCCGGGCTTCCATTTTATGACCTGTTACGGTGACTACACCAAAGAACTCGGTTACGCTTTACGCCGCGTCGGTATCGAATGGGACGATCTGGACGAAGTGCCGACTTCTCGGTGACGGCAGGAGTTTGCTCCGCGTTCGACGCTTAAACGATCAA
>JAVBTU010000034.1:0-3277 GCA_031556015.1 Thermoguttaceae bacterium | reverse complement strand
TAACCTTTCGTTTGACCTCACCTAAAAACTTCAAGGGAGTGAAGAAATGCAAGTCAAAGTCTATACGCCGAAAATCATCGAAATAGCCAGCGAATATCTTCCGGCGTTAGCAAAGCGGGCGGCGGATAGCCTCGGCGAGCGTGCCGGCGAAATTTCCGCGACCCGGGGACACTTGGTTCGCCAGGCGATCCAGGACGGATTGCTCCGCGAGTTCGACGACCTGATCGGAGAAGACGGAACCGTCGATATCGTTTGCGATCCCGGTATGGAAATTCCGTTGGAATTGGAAAATCGGACGCTCACGCTCACCGAATTGCTCGAAGCCCTCCACTACAAACGGACTTGGTCGGAAATGAAATCACGCAATGAAGCGGCTTAGAGGGATTGTAATTCGTAATGACAAATGATTAATTTATAATTACATTTTTTGTCGAGAAATGTGCAAAGGGCGACACAGGTTTTCCCTTCTCCCCCTTTCCCATTTTTCCTTTTTCCCTTTCTTCCCATGTTCCGAAAGCGACTCACTGAACGAATCAAAGCCGGCTTCGCCTGGTCCGTGATTTCCGAAGAGGGGGAGTGCATTCCCGGAAATGAAACGGATGCCAAGCTTCCAAGCGACGAATCCGTTCCAAATTCGAAAATCGCCGCCGAAAGAGTCGCAAACGAAATGGTGAATATCCCATCCGCCGAAGCGCAGCCGTCTGCGATTCCGTGTCGGACGGAAATGGAAGATTTGCTCGATAATTCCACACGAAAATTCAAACCGGAATTTCTACTGGACCGACCGAAACCTGCCGAACCCGCGGTGAAAGAACCGGCCGTCAAAAGACCGACCGCTGCATTTCGCGTCGTTTCCGGGGGAGAAGCCGACTCGGTGGACGTTCCCGCGACGATCCTACTGCCCGACGAAATGGTCGAATCTTGCGAACTGCTCGCCGAATCCGTGATTTCCATGTCGGTCTCGGTCCTCGCGTCGGATCAAATCGGCGAAACGGCCCTGAAGAGCGCGATCGGCGAGTCCGCGCGAACCCGCTCCATCGAATTTCGTTCTTACGTCCCCAAGGAAATGAAGAAAACCGGCTGAGTTTCGGAGCTTCGTTTTCATTTTCCGTTCCGAAATCGCTTACATGCCGTACAGAACACTGCGGGGCTGCGTCGACGATTTGCTGCGGACCGGGCAGATGGTCCGAATCGACGAACCGGTCGAGTCTTATCTGGAAATCGCGGCGATTCAGCGGCAAGTGTTTCAAAAACAGGGGCCGGCTCGCTATTTCGCGAACGTTTACGATTCTTCGACCGGGCAAGAAATTCCGTGCGAATTCCCGATGGTCTCCAATCTCTACGGAACCATGTCGCGGATCGAATACATTTTTCGCGGCGCCGTCGAACCGCTCAAAAGAGTGATGTCGCTCGGCGCCGATCCGCTTGCGGAAATCGCTGAATACGCCGAGCACGCGAGTCGCTGGTGGTCGTTTCCCTCGCTCCTGAGAACGTCGTACTACGCCAAGCCGAAAAAGGTTCGCACCGGGCCCGTTCTGAGGAACGAAATGACGCTCGACAAACTCCCGCGACTCGTTTCCTGGCCAAGAGACGGTGGGCCGTTCATCACGTTGCCGCTCGTTTATACGGAAAACCCGAAAAAACCCGGCCTGATGAACTCCAACCTCGGCATGTATCGGGTCCAAATCGCCGGGAATCGATACGAGCCGAACACGGAAGCGGGAATGCACTACCAGATTCACCGAGGAATCGCGGTCCATCACGTAGCGGCTCTGGAGCTGAAAAATCCGCTCCCAGTGAACGTGTTCGTCGGCGGCGCTCCGGCAATGACGCTCGCCGCGATCATGCCGCTTCCGGAAAACGTCAGCGAATTGACGTTCGCCGGAATGCTCGGACAGCATCGGATTCCCATGGTTCAGCCGGCGCCAAACGCCTTGCCGATTTACGCCGAAGCCGATTTTTGTCTTTGCGGATTCCTCGACGCCGAAAAAATCCTGCCCGAAGGCCCGTTTGGCGATCACCTCGGGTATTACAGTTTGGAGCACGATTTTCCCGTACTTCGGATCGAAAAAGTCTATCATCGCGACGGTGCGATTTGGCCGTTTACGGTTGTCGGCCGTCCGCCGCAGGAAGATTCGAGGTTCGGCGAGTTCATTCACGAATTGACCGGCCCGCTGATCCCGAAGAAGATTCCCGGTGTACACGCGGTCCATGCGGTCGACGAAGCGGGGGTGCATCCGCTCCTATTGGCAATCGGATCGGAACGGTATCATCCGTATCAAAAGACGCGGGAAAAAGCCGAACTGCACACGCTCGCCCATGCGATCCTCGGATTCGGGCAGTTGTCGCTCGCGAAATACCTGTTTTTGATTGCACAAGAAGACGACCCGACGCTTTCGGTCGATCAAACGGAACGATTTTTCCTGCACGTTCTCCGCCGGATCGACTGGGTGAATGATCTGCATTTCACGACCCGCACGAACATGGATACGCTCGATTACAGCGGCGGAGCGCTCCATCGCGGGTCGAAAGTCGCGATCTGCGCCGCGGGACCGCCGATTCGGGAGTTGCCGACCGCTTTGGACGAATCCTACGAAGAATCGCTCAATAAAGCGGCTTCGCTCGGGCTGCGGAATCCCAAAATGATCCTGCCCGGAATTCTCGTTCTTTTCGGGAACGCAAGAAAAGAAGAACTCGCTCGCATATACACAACCACAGATCCGATTAACCGGATTCCGTGGATCGTGCTCGTCGATGAGACGGCGGAGATCGACACGTTTCGCGATTTTCTTTGGACGACGTTCACGAAAAGCGATCCTGCGAACGATCTTGACGGAATCGGCGCGTTTTCCGACCGCAAACACTGGGGTTGCGGCGGCTCGCTCATAATCGATGCGCGATCAAAAGCGCATCACGCGCCGGAACTGAAAGAAAACGCGGAAGTCGAAGAAAAAGCGGCCAAAATCGTCCGCTCGACACTGAGCCGAGCCTCCTGGAGGTCGGCGAGATCGACTTAATCCCTGGGCCGAACCGCTCCGGTCAAACCCGCGTAATCCACACGATCTTCCGGATGCCAAAGCGGCAATCCCTTACGAACTCGTTCCGCGAGGACTTCGAGTTTGGCGGGCGAACCGGCGGGCGCGTCCGTCGGGCAAAAATCGTCGGTCACGACCGGGATGAAATCTTCATCGTGTCCTGTTTCCAGAATTGCGTCAAATACGTTCCGCATGAGAGCACCTCTTCAACTTTCTTAATCAAATGATAGGGCGGAAAAACC
>JAVBTU010000435.1:0-6538 GCA_031556015.1 Thermoguttaceae bacterium | reverse complement strand
CAGTGCAAAAAAGACCGATTCTTGACGGTGGGGAGTAGAATACGACTTTTGGAAAAACGAGACCTTGATGATCCCGGACGATCGACTTTTGGATGCTCTCGCGGAGTTCGCGGCGGGGGTGGGGCATGAAATCAACAATCCGCTCGCCATTATCAGCGGCCACGCGCAGTTGCTCCTGTCCCGAGCAGACGATCCGGAAACGCGAAAATCGCTCGCCGTGATCGCAGCCCAGGTCAAGCGGGCTTATGAAATGATCGCCGACATCCGCCTGTTCGCACGACCCCCGAAACTGGAAATCGAGCGGTTCGATCTCCATGCGTTGGTCGACGAACTGGTCGAAAAGAAAATTCCCGAATTTCAACCCCCGGGAATTACGGTGCGATGGGATCACGACCAACGGGAATTGTTCCTGGAATCCGACCCGGTGCAGCTTTCCGTTGCCTTATTGGCTCTGGTCCGAAATTCGCTCGAATCGCTCGGCGAAAACGGGACCGTCGCACTCGAAGCGGCTCGAACGGGCGATGGGGCCGAAATATCCGTGTCGGACGATGGACCCGGCGTTGCGGAAGAAATTCGCCCGATGATTTTCTCGCCGTTTTTCAGCGGCCGCCAGGCGGGACGTGGACTTGGCTTCGGCTTGCCGAAAGCGTGGAAAATCGCCGACCTATGCGGCGGTTCACTCCGATTCGAAACCGATTCGGAGGGTTGGAACCGCTTCGTTCTTGAAATTCCGTCGAAATTCATCGAATAATCCCATAACATTATCATCGACCGATGTGCTCCTTTTACCGTATCGCCGCCGTTTTGTGCTTGTTGTCGTGGACCGTGTGCGGTCGCGCTTCGGAAACGCTCCTGATTCCCGCAGCGGATTTCACGGAGAAAACCGGAAATTTCGTCGCTCCGGAAAACGCCTGGGACGATCTGGGCGTCTTGCACGGGGAAACCGGAGCGATCACCTGGCGCTGCGCCCTTGAAAAATCCGGACGTTACCATATTCAGGCCTTGTACGCTTCCGGGGAAAAACGCCCCTGCACTTTCGAGTTGGCGCGTGTTTCAAACGGCGAAAAGCAAACTCGAAACGACGTTCTCGGCGAACCGACGGGCGGATTTTACGCGGCGAACCTCCGTTGGGCCGAACTCGGTTCTTTCGACCTCGAACCGGGCGAATACAAATGGACGCTTTCCACGCGGAATTACCTGCCGCACCTTCGCGGTTTCAGGATCACGACCGACGCATCGCTTCCCGAGGACGACCTATTTCTCGCGGCACTGCGTGAAAAGAAACGGCTCGCGGACCTGAAACAATGGGAGAATTACGACGCGACCACGGCGTCGACCCGGCAAAAACTGAAAGATCTCCTGCCGGACGTGTCCGCGATCGTTTTCATCAAGCGTCCGACGTTTCAATCGTCCCATTATTACACCGATTTCATCGACGGTACGGTTTTCTTCGGAAGCGAGTTGTGTCTCTTGTCGCTCGCGGACGGCACCACGAAAAATCTCACCCCGTCGCTCTCCGACGGTATCATCGGTAGGTGCAATCTCTCGTTCGACGGGAAAAAAGTGATCTTCGATTTCAAACGAAAAATCGGCGAAGGCTTCCGGATTTGGGAAGTCGGCCTCGACGGAACCGGTCTGCGGCAACTGACGTTTCCGCCGTCGGACGAACCACAGCGGATTGAAACGTATCGGCAAACGGAAACCTACCAACACTGGGCCGGCCCGAATCTTTACATGCACCACACCGACGATATGCACCCGAGTTATCTGCCCGACGGCGGGTTCGCGTTCGTTTCGTCCCGTTGCGAACACGGAATCCTGTGCGACGGAGCGGATTACCTGACCGCGACGGTTCTTTATCGTGCGGACAAAGACGGAGACAATATTGAAAAGCTGTCCGATAATTCCGTCTCCGAATCGTGCCCGACGGTCCTCGAAGACGGGCGGATCCTTTATACCCGTTGGGAGTATGTCGACAACGGTTCGGTGACGAACAAGGGGCTCTGGAGCGTCAACCCGGACGGTGGTGCCTCCGCCGAAATTTACGGGGCGAACATCGCGTTCCCCGCCGTGTTCAATACCGCTCGCCAAATTCCCGGGGCGCCTTATCGGTTCGTCTGCATCGGTGCCCCGCACATGCCGCTCGGGGTCGGTACGATCTTGAAAATCGATACGCGCAAGGACCGTCGCTCCGTCGACGGCGTCGAGTACGTGACGCCGGAAGTCGACCAGCAAACCCAAACCGGCTGGACCAGACCGGACGGCAAGCCGTTCGTCCGGCTGTTCGAGCATCCGACCGTGGCGGCACGGTGCCTGCAAAACGATTATTCCCGCGACGGAAACGGTAACACCACCGACGGTCCGCTGTTCATGGATCCGTTTCCGATCGATGAAAATCGTTTCCTGACGTCCTGTAATCCCGACAAGCCTTGGAAAGCGGTCGACGGATACTCGCTTTATCTGGCCGACACCGAGGGCAATCGCGATTTGCTTTTTCGGGACCGGAAATGGTCGGCGTGGAATCCGCTCCCGGTTCACGCGACGAAGGTTCCGCCGGTGCCGCTGACGACGCGCGAAGAAGACCTGGCCTCACGGGGACTCGCGAAACTGATCGTCGTGGACATTTACGCGGGGATGGAAAATGTACCGCGGGGGTCGATCAAGTATCTCCGCGTCAACGAGCACGTGCCGCGTCCCTGGTCGGCCCGGCGCTGCTGGGACGGTGACACCTTCGACCAGCAACATTCGGTCGTTTCCCTGAACGCCCATCTCGGCTTGAAAATCCAGCATGGAATCGTACCCGTCGAACGGGACGGCTCCGCGAATTTCACGGTCCCCGCCGACAAAAACATTTTTCTGCAAGCCTTGGATGAAAATTTTCGCGAAGTCCAGCGGGAACGGACCTTCGTCAACTACCGCCCCGGCGAAGTCCGCTCCTGCATCGGGTGTCACGAGCGCGCTTCGGAGACGCCGACGCTCAAAGAAACCGCCAGGCCGTTGGCGCTGCAACGCCTTCCCGACGCGCCGGGTCCGCAACCGGGGGAGACTTCCGGCTTCCGGCCGATTTCGTACATCGACGACGTCCAGCCGGTGCTGGACCGCCATTGCGTTTCCTGTCACAACGACGCCGATTCACAAGGTGGCATCAACCTGGAAGGAACGCTCACCGAACTTTTCAACCGGTCGTATGAAACCCTGATGAACGAAAAAGTTTTTCCGGTCGTCGGGGAAAACCACCCCAAGGCGGGTAACAACCATTACATGCCTCCCTACTCGCTCGGTTCGCACGCCAGCCGCCTGGTCAAGCTGCTCGACGACGGTCATTACGACGTCGTGATGCCGAGGGAAGACTGGATCCGCCTGACCACGTGGATCGATTCCAACGGCCAATATCACGGCACCTATTTCGGACGCAAGAATCTGAAATACAAGGACCATCCGGATTTCAGAACACGGTAATTTCCGTCATTTCCGTTTGCCATTCCCGTAATTCCCGCGGCGTCATGGCGAGGGCGGCGGTGGAAAAAGCGTCGGCCATCGCCGCGGTGGACGCCGTAATCCAAACACGGGACCGCACACTCGTAAACGATTTTTTCCGCGTGTTGTAGATGTGATCGCCTCGCACGGCGTCCCCCGAACAGCTCACGGCCTCATTGCGCAGGTAAACGGTTTTTTCATGAATCACGACCGGCCAACCGGGATGGTCCGGCGGACTTGCGGCCAGGAGCGTACTGGTGTCGGCGCCGAGAAGATAGATATTGACGCCATGATGCCGTAATAGGTTCGAAACGTAATCCAGTGCAAACCCCTTTCCGATTCCGCCCGGATCGATTCGCAGCGATTCGGTTTCACTGCGAATCCGGGAAGGACGTGAATGAATCGACCAGGCATATTCCGCGTCGCGAGGTGGTGTCGATAAATACGCCGCGTCGAAAAACCCGTGGGTCAAACGAGCCGCTTCCTGCGCAAGTTCAAGGCAGCGAAGGGTTTCCGGTGAGACGACGACCGATTCCCCGGCGCGCAATCGATTGATTTGCGAAATTTCACTGTCCTCAATGAAGCGACTCAGAATTGATTCGAGGCGTCGCATTTCCTCGAACACTTCCTCCGCCACCGCACGCAACCGCACGGCGTCATCCGATTGCGACTCGATTCGAAGTGAAAATCGGGTCGCCATGAGATGGTCGGAAAAGAGATGAATCAAAAGAAGGGAAAAGGGAAAAGGGGAAAAGGGATTTTTGCGGCGGTTTGTCATTTCTCATTTCTCATTTCTCATTTGTCATTTGTCATTTGTCATTTCTCATTTCTCATTTCCCTCCATTTTTTGATCGATCGTTCCAGATGCAGCCGCGCATCGCCGGTTTGGCCGTAGCATTGGAGGCCGATGGGGCCGTGGTAGTCGATTTTTTCAAGTGCTTTCAAAAGTATCGAAATGTCGTAAGAACCGGCGTCAAGCGGTTGGAGCCAATGACCCGTTCCCGCTTGAATCTCTTCCGGCGTGTCGGTTCCGTTGAGCGAAACGGCGTCAAGGTATGGCTTCGCTGTTTGAAGAACCTTGTCAAGATTTTCGCTGCGGTCGATTTTCGCCCAATGACAGAGGTTGAACATGACACCGACCCGACCGTCTGGAAAACGCTTCGCAATTCGAACGCAATCGTCGACTTTTTCGTTCCACGATTGCACGTGCGGATAAAGAACGACTTTGACGCCGAGCGGATCGGCGATCTCGCGGATATTTCGGACAATTTGAACGACCTGATCGTCCCTCGTGGCGTCGGACGGTTTGCCGCCGTTGATCAGCAGGGCAAGCTGGGTTTTTCCGCCTTTGACGCAGGGTAACACCTCGGCAAGTCGCTTGTCAAACGGCGGATCGCTGGCGAGATTGATTTCGAAGTAAACCTGGTACAGTTCCAGTCCGTGCTTTTTCGCCGAGGCGGCACGCTCCTCCAGACCGTCGAGCCAAAGCTGCGCGACGCCATCGTAACCGAGTTCCTTGAGCAGCTCGTTTTGTTGGTCGATCGTGCGGTGCTTTTCGTCATGCGTGTCCATGCAAAGGGCGAAGAAGGGAGGCTTCGTTTCCGCCGCCGCACACATTCCGGAACAAACGATCAAAAGAAAAACGAAAATATAAATACGGTTCATGATAAATGTGTTGGTTCGAGAATGACGGGCCGTCCGGTTTGAGCGGCCTCGACGGTCTTCCAGGCGATCCTGTGTGACGCCAAGGCCGATTCGCCGGTGCAGTTCGACGGCTCTTGACCGAACACGGCGGCGACGAAATTTTCCAAATGCCGCTGGAAGATCGAAACCGGCCGCTCGATCGGGATTTTGTACGGCACGACGTTTCCCGTCTCGCGGACTTTGACGAGGTTCGGGTCTTCATCGACTTCGGCGACGTTTTCCTTGACCAGATCGCCGCGACGGAGAAACTCGCTCCACTTGGCCAAGCCGGGTTCGGCGTAGAGTCGGAACATGCCTTCGGACAACGAAGTTTGAATCGAACCGCATTGGCCGAAAACGTGTTCCACCGGCAACGTGCCGCCGCCGCTGGTCGTCGTCCAAACGCGGCTGACGCCACGCACGACCCCCTGCGGAAAACGGTAGGCGTAGAGCGATTCCAGATTATCGAAACAGTCGCCGAATTCGTAAAAATCGAGGCCGCCCATCGCGCGGATTTCCACCGGACATGGTCCGAAAAACCATTCGAGTACGTCGAGTTGTTGCGCGAGATTGACCGTGCATTGACCGCTGCAATACTTGCCGTATTGTTTCCAGTTGCGGTATTGGCTCATCGACTCGAACCCGTACTTGTCGAGAACGTCCCGGGGCAAGGTGTCACGTTCGGCCCAGGTCAGTTCGGAGTGGACGCGACGATTCGCCTGGGTTTCGAAGTGAGTGATCGTTCCGAGCAACAGGGCCCGGGATTCCGGATCGACGAGATTGTTCGCGGCGTGCTGATACCTCGGATCGCTGCGTCGTTCATAACCGACGTGGAAGAGTTTTTCCGCGTCTTTGGCCGCCCGAATCATCCGTAAGGCGTCCGTCATGTTTGACGCCATCATCGGTTCGCAATAGACGTGCAGTCCTGCTGCCAGTGCGGCGACCGTTTGTTCCGCGTGAACGAAATCCGGCGTCGCGATCAGGACGGCGTCAAGTTTGTCCCGTTCCTTGTCGAGCATCTCCTGGAAATCGGCGTAGGCGGCGACCGGGTTGTCTTCGTCCTCGAACTCCAAGTAAAGCCGGGCGGAGTTTTTTGCCGACGGGAGAATATCGCACACGGCGACGAACCGGAGTCCGGGAATCTTCAAGCCGGCATTGATCAACACGCGTCCCTGACGGCCGCAGCCGACGACGGCGGTACGGAGTTTCGGCTCGGTTCCGGTCTCACCGGCGCCAAGTGGCGTCATTATCACGCCCGCGCCGATCGCGGCGCCGGTCGATAAAAAATCCCTGCGGTGCATGAGGTAATTATGAATTACAGTTTGAGGGAAAAGGGGAAAAGGGGGCTGTGCTCCACCTTTCTCATTTCTCATTTCTC
>JAVBTU010000178.1:0-3919 GCA_031556015.1 Thermoguttaceae bacterium | reverse complement strand
AAAAACGGTTATCGCCCGCCGCGGCCGCCTCCGCCTCCGCCGGGAGCGCCGAAAGTCTGACGCGGTTGACCGCCTTGTCCGCCGGGCATGCCGCCACCGGGCATTCCGCCGCCGAATGTGGGGCCGCCGCCCATTCCGCCGGGTCGCGCTCCGCCGCCGAAAATGTTCATCAGACCGCCGAAACCGCCGCCGGGCGCTCCTCCGAATCCGCCGAATCCACCGCCGCCGGGTGCTCCTCCGAATCCTCCGAATCCACCGCCGCGGCCCGTGCCGGTGCCGCCGATGCCCGTCTGGATCGTCGAACCCGTCGTCAACGCCATCGTCGCTCCACGCGGCTGGGTCGATTGACCGCTCGTTTGAATCATGTCACTGCCGACCACTTTGCCGAGCATCGACGGGAGCAATTGCGGGTTGACGTTTTTAATGTCGACGAATTCGGTTACAATATCGAGTTCGCCGGACATCGCGTCGATTTCCTCGACGAATCTTTTGACCCGCTCGAACAGCACTTCCGAAGCGGTCACGACCAGGACATTGTTCGCTTTGATCACGGAGAGCGTCATTTTTTCCTCTTCTTCCGTGGTGCCGCGTCCGCCCCGGCCGCCGCCTTGCATACGCTGCATCATCTGTTGGAGCATTTCCGGGTTGAGCCCGGGCATTCCGCCGGGACCGCCGCCCTGCTGTCCGCCGAATCCGCCCTGCTGCCCGCCGCGGGCGGCACCACCCTGCGTTTGCATCTTATCGGCGAACGCCGACTTGACGAGTTCCATCGCGTCGTCGGCCTGCATGTTCTTCAGTGGTATCATCCTGGGGGACGCTTCCCGTTTGACTTCTTCCGGACCTTCGCCGCGATCCAAAAGCGGCAGGAGTTTCTTTTCGATCGTGTAATGATCGACCGGATTCGCTTTGACGTAAATCACGTTCAGCCGGGAATCCGCGGTGATCGAAACGTCGCCGGTCGACTGGATCGGCCCGAGACTGCCGACGACGCTGAAAAGCGCGGCGCCGCCGAAATCCTCGACCGGCGAATCGCTCGACGACGAAGAGGACGTGTCCATCAACCGATTGAGCGTCGACGAAGCCGAGTCCGCCGAAACGTATTGCAGGTAATACGGCTTGAGAACCGGCGTGGTGAGGATCGCTTCGTTCGACATCGCTTCGATCAGGTCCTCCAGGGCGTCCAGCGCTTCGGTGTCGTCCGACGCGAGGACCAGTCCGGCCGGTCCGATCGACAAAACGACCGGCGTTCCCTTGTTCGGATTGACACCACGAAGATAATCGAGCGCGTCCGGGGCAAGTCCCTCCGGCTGCCCCGGCTTGTTGCGCATTTGCTGTTGCTGCATTTGTTGCAAGCGATCCTGAAGAGCCTGTTGTTCCGGCGTCAACTTCGGTTCGTCGTCGACGTATCGGACCATTTGAACCGGTCGGTAAACCGCATTCGCTCCAGTGTGATTCCACGTACTCGGGTTATCAAATTCAATCTCGTCGTTTTCGTCGTACAACAAATTATCGAGCAGTTGGTCGATTTGCACGTCGTTTGAGTCCCTCGGAGGCGGTGCAAAGCGGGGGCCGGGCCGACCGGGCTGTTGAAAACCACCGGGACCGAATTGCTCACCCGGACCAACGCGTTGGATCACATCCCTGCGTTGGCTTCCTGTCATTACATCGTCGGATTTCATCGCCGGACCGATCGCGGAGGGTTTGACGATTTTGATTTCGTTGTCATGTCCCTGCGGCCAGACCTGCTGAATCTGGTCGAGAATCAAAGCGGCCGCACTCGGGGAGATGTTGATGTTCCGGATCGTTCTCGGTTTGCTCGGATCGCCGTCGGATCGCAGGTTGGTCGGTTCGAACGTTTCTCCCATATTCGCCAGGAGCGATTTGATTTCCTTTAACTGCGAGGAAGTGCATCGAACGTAAAGCTGTTTATTGGTCGCGTCGGTTTCCACGACCGGCGCTTTGGCGGAACTGCCGGAATCGGCGCCGAAAAACTTTTCGATCGCCGTGGATGCGTTGGCGGTCGTCAGTTTCGCGAGCCGGATCACGTGGTTGCCGTAAGAGTCCGCCTGCATCGTTTCGAGCGTGGTCTTGATCACGCGCATATCGTCCAGATAAGCGTACGCGACGAGCGAGTTCGTGTTCTGGTCGACGGAAAGGCGGACTCCCGGTTTACCGGCTAAAAGGGTTTGACAGACGGCCAGCACCGTCGACAAGTCCGCGGTATCCACGGGGAAAACCTTGAATTGCAAATCGCCGATTTCCGTTTTGACCTCAATGTAAGCGTCGTCGATTTTCGTGAGAATTTCGAGCGCTTTTTCGATCCGGTCGGTCCGACCGCTGAGCCAGATTTTCTTGCCGGACATGTCGGACACGACCCGCAGCGTCTGGTCGTCGGGCATGAGTCCCATGAGGTTCCGCATGATCGCGAGCCCTTCCTCGGCGGAAAGATTCTTCAATTCGTACGATTTCAAGGTTTGATCGACCGAATCGAGCCGTTCGATCACTTTCTGAATCGCACGGAGATTGCTGACGGTTTCTGTAATCAAAATCGTTTGCGACTGCGGCATCATCGCGACGGAACCTTGCGGTCCGAGAATTCGTTCAATTTCGTTCTGCACGATTTCCGGAGTCGTTCGTTTCAGGTCGAATTGACACTTGACAATTTCGTAACTGCCCCGTTTGGCGAGGTCTTCCGGGAAAACGGTTTGGACCAACTGTTCCGGAATCCCGAAACCTCCGCTGGGACCGAGATCGTAAACGATCAGCATTTTGTCCTTGCGAATGAGCGTGAACTCTTCGAGCAGGAGGAACTGGTTCAGTTTGTCGATCGCTTCGTCGGGGGTGAAGTACTGGTCGTCTTTATAGTTGAATGTTCCTTGCGGATACGTTTTCATCATGAGAGAAAGATCGGCCTGTTCGGCGAACCATTCGATCACGTCCTTCCACGGTTGCATCCGGATGTTGAAACGGATCTTCTTATCGCCGACCGGTTCGGGAGCGGGGGGAGCGGGAGGCCCCTCGAAACCGCGCCGTCCACCACGGTCTTGCGAGCCGGCACGGTCTGCGCCTCCGGGTCGATCTTGCGGACCACGACGCTCGCGTCGATTTTCGTCGGGGGCCGGTCCGCCCGGCGGCGGGGTAGGTTGTTCGCGCTGTTCCGCTTCACCGGTTGTCGCCGGGGGAGGGGGACCGGGTTGCAATTCGTCCGGCTTTGGCGACGCCTCCGAATTTTCGGGTTGCTCCGATTTCGGTTGGTCCTGTCCCCACACGTGACACGGCGCCGTGATAACCACGGAAACCACGAAAAACGCGGCGAATACAAACGTTTGAAGTCTTGGAAACGTCATGACAGATTGAATGTGGATTACGTTGATCGGAATAATGCGGATTCGGAACAATCCCCCTCCTTGAGGTTAAACCAAATATACATCAAATTGGACCATCTTGAAACGAAAAGAATCAAGAATCCTGCCGGTTTTTCCTGTCCGGCAATCCAAAAGCCCATTGCCCGGAGAATAAGGACCATTATAATCGGAATTTGCCATTTTTTCCAACCATCTCCAAAAATCCGCTGCATGTCCGCATTTTCACCTTTATCGACTT
The DNA here is from genome assembly GCA_031556015.1 of Thermoguttaceae bacterium. Classification (GTDB taxonomy): domain Bacteria; phylum Planctomycetota; class Planctomycetia; order Pirellulales; family Thermoguttaceae; genus JAVBSX01. The sequence continues at coordinate 316 of JAVBTU010000178.1, read as the reverse complement.
TCCCGAACACAACGGAACGATTTGACGCTTCGACCCACGCCGATCGAATGACCCGGCTCGACAGCGTCGTGAGCGAGAAAGCGGTGATTGTCGGCGTTTATCTGGAAGGGGAAGGGAAGTCGAAAACCCCGCTGGACGAACTGCACGCCCTCGCCGAAGCGGCTGGAACACACGTCGTCGGGCAACTGATCCAACGACGCCGCAAGCCGGAAGGGGCGACGTATCTCGGCTCCGGAAAGGTCGAGGAACTCAAGGAACTTCTTCACTCGGTCGAAGCGAATGTCGTAATCTTCGACAACGACCTCGGCCCGGCGCA
>JAVBTU010000005.1:0-6899 GCA_031556015.1 Thermoguttaceae bacterium | reverse complement strand
AAGAATTGAAAAATCTGCTGCCGCCGCTGTCCGACGAGGAATATGCCGGATTGGAAGAAAGTCTCAAAGAGCACGGCTGCCTTTCGGACCTGATCGTCTGGAACGATATTCTCGTCGACGGGCATCACCGATATGAAATTTGTGAAAAGAACGATATCCCGTTCGAGATCAAGTCTCTCGAGTTCGAGACTCTCGAAGATGCGAAGCTCTGGGCCTGGAAACATCAGGAACACCGCCGGAATCTGACGCCGTACCACCGAACCGAGCTCACCTTGAAGCTCAAGGACACGATTGCCGCCAAAGCCAAAGATCGACAACGGGCGGCGGGTGGAGATCGAAAAAGCGACGATGCAAAATCGTTTCCGTCAACATTGGCGGAACCGATTTGTAACAAAGAAACTCGCCAAGAGCTGGCGGAAATTGCCGGTGTGTCCAATGGAACCTTCAGTAAAGTCGAGTTCATCGCCGAACACGCGGACGAAGACACGAAACAACGACTCCGCAGTGGTGAAAAAGGAACCTCCATCAACAAGGAGTACCATCGCCTCAAGGCGGAAAACGCTGAACCGGACGAATACGACACCACTGAATTTTCCGATTTTGGCCATTCTGAGAAAGAACTCGGCCCGCCGTCCGACGCAGAAATCCCGTACCCGAACAAAGATAAGGCGTATTTTCCGAAGACGACGCTCAAGTTCATTACCCAGGAGACGCCACGACCGCTACTGGTCAATCTGTTCGAGATTTTCCGGAAAGGGTTCGTCGAGGAGCTGATCCTCATGGGTATGGAGATGCTCCTGCAAGAACGGGGCAAAGAGGTCGTCAAGCAGATCATGACCGAATTGAACCGAAAATTCAACGCGAAAAAACTTCGCTGAATCGCTTTTACCACCTTTTCGTTTTTCGATTTCACCAATGTTCCAATCCTAACCCAAAACCAACCTATGACCAACTTCATTCCCAACGGTGCCCGTCCCTGCAACAACACGTTCATTATTACCGTGACGCCGGAACTGGCGAAAACGTGGCTGGAGATCAACAATTTCAATCGCCCGAAGAATCCGGAAACCGTCGCAAGGTACGTTCGCCAAATCCACGAAGATCGCTGGAAACTGACGCACCAAGGCATCGCGTTCACGAAAAACGGATTTCTCCTCGACGGACAACATCGTCTTTTCGCGATCATTGAGAGCGGCGTTTCGGTTCCGATGCGGGTCTGCATCAATGAGTCGATTGACAATTATGACGTCATCGACTGCGGGCGCAACCGGTCCCATCTCGACGTCGTTCGGATGCGGAAACGGGACAGTACGATTACTTCGGCTCATACGCTCACGCTCAAGGCGATGCTGGCCGGATTCAGCTGTCGAACGGCCAATCGCTGGAGTAATGCGGAAATCCATGAATTCTACGAAAAACACTCGTCTGCCGTCGTGTTCACCGTCCAGCGGTTTCGGGAAATTTCGGATCGGCAGATCAACGATCCGACCGTTCGTGGCGTCGTCGCCCGGGCCTATTATCATGTCGCCGAGGAATCGCTCGAAACGTTCTGCGACCTTTTGAACGGCCGTGGGAATCATCCGAGTCTGTGCGCCGTTCACGCTCTGATGCGATGCCTGCGGGCATGGCCGGACCGTCGTGAGAATACGAAACGGGAAATCTACCGGCGCTGCGAACTGACGATGGAAGCGTTCCTGGCCAACATGCCCGGCGTAGGATTCGGCAAGCCGACCCATGAACTCTTTCCGCTCCCCGAGGAAAAATGATCCGTCCGAATCCCGTCGGCATCGTGGCCGAACGGACTTCGAAGCTTTTTGACATCATCATCACCCATCGCTTCACTATGCCGGAGAAAAACATGACCGTCCTTTTCCTTCACTTTCTGAACTCGACGGAAACGCTCCGGCTTCTCCTATCGACGGACCTTGTCCGTCTCTTCCCGTACCACTCTTTACGGAACACCACACCATGCCGCAACTTAATTTTGACGCATCCGACGTCGATCCGTCGCTCCCGTTCGAGGCCCTTCCGTCCGACAAATACCTCGTCGAAATCTCCGCCTCGACACTCAAGCCGACCAAGGCCGGGGACGGCTCCTATCTCGAACTGGAATTCACCGTTCTGGAAGGGGACTACCGTGGCCGCAAGGTCTGGGATCGGCTCTGTCTCAATCATCCGACCGCGAAAACCGTGGAGATCGCCCGGGCGAATCTGTCCGCGATCTGCCATGCGGTCGATGTTTTGAGGCCGCGTGATTCCATCGAATTGCACCACATCCCGCTCGTCATTACGGTCAAAACCCGCAAAGACGAGGCCAAGGATGAAATCTACAACGAAATCAAAGGCTACGCGAAGTTCGAATTGAACCTCTCGCAGCCGCCGGAGCAGTCCGCGCAGTATCCGCAAGCGCCGGTCGACGCAACGGTCCCGCCGTGGAAACGCTAAGTCACCTTTCACAACAATATCAACATTCTACCCCAAAAACACTCCATGAAAATCACCATCACCCAATTCGTTCTCATATTCGAATTCCCCGACGACCAGCAGCCGCAACCGGCCAAAAAGCCGCGAAAGCCGCGTTCGCTCGTCGAAAAAATGCTCCACGAAATGGAATACGGTCGCGAGGAAGACGTTTGGACCGAGGAAGAGGAGGTGCCACATTATGGGCAAGTTTTCTCGCAATAAGGGCAAGGTCGGGGAGCGGGAACTCGCCCGGGAACTAGCCCGCGTGCTGGGCGTCACGGCCCGGCGCGGCGTCCAGTTTCAGGGCGGTCCCGATTCGCCGGACGTCGTCGTCGATATTCCCGACCTGCATATCGAATGTAAACGAACCGAACGGTTTCGTCTCTATGACGCCGTCGAACAGGCGGTGGAAGACGCCGGAACGAAAATCCCGGTCGTTCTGCATCGGGCCAACAAAAAGCCGTGGGTCGCGGTGATCCGACTCGACGATCTGCCGCGACTTGCGGAAAGACTTCAGGCGTCAGGCTTCAGACTTCAGGAAAAGAACGAAGCCGACGGCGTTACACCAATTGCTTCCCCCTCCCTCCAGTCTCCAGCCTCCAGCCTCCAGCCTTTTTCCTCATGTCAACCAAACTCGATCCCCGAAAAATCCGGACCGACCTTGAAATCCAGTCCCGTATCACACTCGACGAAGAGACCGTGAAGGAATACGTCGAAGCGATGGAGCGGGGTGACGCCTTTCCGTCGCTTCGTGTGTTTTTCGACGACGTTGCCGATCAATACATTCTGGCGGACGGTTTTCACCGGCTGGCGGCACATTTGAAGTGTTTTCCGAACGATCCGATTGCGGTCACGCTCGAATTTGGCACGGTCGAGGACGCACGGTGGGCGAGTATCGCGGCGAACAAGGATCACGGGCTCAAACGAACCAACGCCGACAAACGCAACGCCGTTCAGATGGCGCTATTGCATCCAAAAGGGGCGTCATTGAGCAACCGGCAAATTGCGAATCACGTCGGTGTTGCCCATGACACGGTCAACCGTATTCGTCAAGAACTGGAATCGACTGGACGAATCGTCCAGTCAGATTCCCGAACCGGCTTGGACGGTCGCACGATCAATACGGCGAATATCGGCGGTCAGCAACCCGAAGTCCCCCCGGCGTGCGGACATTGCCGTTACTACGACACCAAGAAGGACTACTGCGAAGGACTCGGCAAGGAAACGTTCGCCTGGCTCCAGGCTTGCGACGATTTTTTGGCCAAAGTCGAGGAAAAACCGCTACGGGAAATTCCGGACGCGGACTACGACCACGTCGTTCCGTGCGAACTGCCGTCGAAAAAGGCGAATAGCGCCACGCTACGTCAAAATCGCAAGCTGAAAGATTGCGTCAACGTGCTGCTCCCCTCGGACAATCCGCAGCTTTTCGCGATGGAATTGCGAGAACATTGGAAGCCGGATTACCTGATCGCCTGTTTCGTCGCTTTGAAACACCTTTTGGAAGATGACAAAGAAGAAATGATACCTTAACCCAACAACATGATGCTCAAATATCGAACGATTGAACAGTACACGTACACCGCTGACAACCGTAAACTCGCCCGAATCGAAGCGGTCCGCGATTTCGGGACCGTCAAAGCGGGCATGCTCGGCGGGTTTATCGAAACGAACGAGAACCTGTCCCACGATGGAAACTGCTGGATCGCGGACAACGCGATTGCGGCGGGCCGGAGTCGGGTTTCCAGAAACGCCCTGCTCGCGAACAGGGCGGAGATCGATGATGACGTCAAAGTCACCGACGATGCCGTGGTCCGGGACGAAGCGGTGTTACGCGAAAACGTTTTTCTCTACGGTAATGCCGTCGTCGGAGCCAGGTCGGTTCTCGCCGGATGCGCGACGATCAAAGATCACGCGATGGTTTTTTGCACGGCCCGGCACAGCCGGAGCGGAAAATGCAAAGTTCCCAACATCCAGGGGGAAGTCATCGTCTCGCAATACGCCAGAGTCGAAGGGGCGGTGTCGCTACGGGATTACGCCGTCGTCACGGATAACGCCATCGTCCGGCACCATGCCCGGCTGGCCGAGTTCGCCCGGGTCGAAGGAAACGCGATCGTGAAAAATTCTTCGCTCATCCTCGGCGAGGCGAAAATTCTCCAGAATGCCCGGGTTGGCGGGAAGGCGACGATCCTGCAAAACGCCGTCATTCTCGGCCGCGCCGTCGTCGACGGGAAATCGTACATTACCTGTCGCGTTCGGATCGGCGGCGACGCCGTCATTACCGACGAAAAAATCGGCGGCGACGCCGTGCGGGGATTTCGGCTCTATATTCACGAACGTAAACTCGAGTAACAATGCAACTGCGTCCCTACCAGCAGGCGGCGATTGATGCCGTCTACCATTACCTCCGGACGAAAGACGGCAACCCGTGCGTGGTATTGCCGACCGCCGCCGGTAAAACGCCCCTGCTCTCGACGATATGCCGTGATACCGTCGCGAAATGGAACGGTCGGGTGCTGGTCCTGGCTCATGTCAAGGAATTATTGCAGCAAGCGGCCGACAAACTCCAGGCGATCTGCCCGGAAATCCCGGTTGGAGTTTATTCCGCCGGGCTCGGGAGTCGGGACACCAATGCGCCGATCATCGTCGCAGGCATCCAGTCCGTCTATAAGCGGGCCTGCGAACTCGACCGATTCGATTTGATCATCGTCGACGAGGCGCATCTTCTGGCTCCTGAAGGCGATGGGATGTACCAAACCTTTCTCAAGGACGCCAAAATCGTCAATCCGCATGTTCGCTTGATCGGCCTGACGGCGACGCCGTACCGGCTCAAGTCCGGTTCGCTTGTCGGGCCGGATAATTTGTTGAACGAAATCTGTTTCGAGATCGGCGTGAAGGAATTGATCGAACAGGGATTTTTATGTCCGCTCAAGAGCAAGTCGGGGCGTCAAAAGGTCGATTGTTCCAACTTGCATCTGCGGGCCGGGGAGTTCGTCTCGTCCGAAGTCGAAGAACTCATGGACACCAACGACAACGTTTTGGCGGCCTGCCGGGAAATCCTTGCCCAGACGAAAGATCGGCATTCGGTCCTGATTTTCGGCTGTTCCGTCGCTCATGCGACCCATATCAAGGATACGCTCGCAAAACTGTCCGGCGCCGAATGCGGGCTCGTGACCGGTGAGACACCATCCACGGAGCGGGAACGGATCCTGCGACGTTTCAAAGGGGAATCGTTCGCCAAAGATCTGTTTGGGACGGAAACCGCTCCGCTGAAATACCTGACCAACGTGAATGTTTTGACGACCGGGTTCGACGCGCCGAATATCGATTGCGTCGTTTTGATGCGACCGACGGCGTCACCTGGACTTTTCTATCAAATGGTGGGTCGTGCTTTCCGGCTCCACGATTCAAAGACCGACTCGCTCATACTCGATTACGGCGGCAATATCCTTCGGCACGGGCCAGTCGACGCCATCGTCATCGCCGACAAAAAACCGAAAGGCAGCAGCCCGGCTCCCGCGAAAGAATGTCCGCAGTGTCATTTGATCGTACACGCGGCGATCTCGGCCTGTCCGGAATGCGGCTATGTGTTCCCGCCACCGGAAAAAGAGACGCATGACGCCTCGGCATCGAACGAAGGAATCCTGTCCGGCGAGATCGTCGATACCGAATGGGAGGTCGACCGTGTTTACTACAGCGTTCACACGAAACGCGGAGCGTCGGACGACGACCCGAAAACATTGCGCGTCGATTATCAGGTCTCGCTTACCGACGTGAAATCCGAATGGCTCTGCCCGGAACATTCCGGCTGGGCTCGAAAACGATTTGAAAAATAGTGGCAGGAACGCTCCAACGATCCCCTGCCCGATTCCGCCGCGCTCGCCGTGAAAATCGGCAAAGCGGGCGGAATCGCCGATGCAAAAACAATCGTCGTTCGCAAAGTCACCGGCGAACGGTTTGACCGGATCGTGAAATATCAACTGGACGAAAAACCTCATTCCGTAACCGAATATCTCGATGACGAACTCGAAAATGATTGTGATCCCTTCGAAGAAATATCTGAGGACGAAATACCGTTCTGACGCCCAAGGCGAGCCGCTTCCCCCGTGGGATGCCGGACTTTCCGAGCGAAAACCGCCTTCCCTCTCTTTTCGGCAGTGGTGTTTACTGCTTCTTTCCTTTCTGCTCGGCTGCCTGACGGTCCTCGCGATCCAGGGCTGTCGATTCTGACCTTATGAAATACGAAACGATTCGGGACTGTCGAATATTTCACGGAGATTGTCTCGAAATGTTGTCCACGCTCAAGCCGGGCAGTATCGATCTTTGCGTGACCGATCCGCCGTTTGGCGTCAAATTCGTTCCGAACAGTCGTAAGATCATGAAAATCCCCGACATGCTCGCCAACGACGACAGGCCGCACTTGGAATTCGTTCCACCAT
>JAVBTU010000471.1:0-3068 GCA_031556015.1 Thermoguttaceae bacterium | reverse complement strand
AGATCGTTCTTCCCGCTTTCATCTTTCAGGTAATATTGGTACACCCAACCGAGACCGGTGGCGTCGGGACCGAGTCGGGCGGTGACATTCTCCGGAAGCAAGGCGCCGAGCGAATCGAGTCGTTCCAATACACGAGTTCGGGCGAAATAAACGTCGATATCGTCGTGAAAAATAACGGTCAAAAACGAGAACCCGAACATCGACGTCGCCCGGACGGTCTTGACCCCGGCCAGACCTTGAAGCGATACCGAGAGCGGATACGTGATCTGGTCTTCGACTTCCTGCGGCGAGCGGCCCGGCCAATCGGCGTAAACGATCACCTGATTTTCGGACAGGTCCGGAATCGCGTCGACCGGCGTCGTCCGCAACGCATGAACTCCCCAAGCGCAGACGCCGAGAAAAACGGCGATCACGAGAAACCGATTCTGAAGCGACCAGCGAATGACGGAGTTGATCATGATTATCGCTCATTATTGTAATTGATCACCGCAATGCAGCATCGCGGAACCGAAGAAGGGATTCAATACTTCGGCATCGTCTTTCTGCAACCATCGCGCCGTACCGAGAACCGGACTCATCGGGCACTGGAATATTTTCGCCTGACGTTCCTTCACGTCCTGTTTCCGCACGAAATCGGCCACGGTGCTGCTGAACGTCTCGAACGATCTTCTCACCGTTTTCAAATCGGGACCGGAAACGAGTTTTTCGGCAAGCGGCGTCAAGGTCTCGTGAACCGCTCCTTCACTCCGTTTCACGGAATCGATCAAGTCGGGGAGGTGTTTTTGATAGGCGGCCAAATCGTCACCGGAAAGCGCGGCGGTCACGTTCAAAATGCTTTGTAACAACTCGGGCGAAAGTGTCACCGGAGTTTCCGTTTCCGTTGCGGTTGGGATAGGATGTTCATGTTTCGCGGCTTCCTGCTCTTTCGGTGTGGCCGCAATGTTTTCGAGTTGGCTTTGGCTGTCGATCAGGAGTGCGGATTGCGTGACGACCTTTTCCCCTTCCTTGACGCCGTGAACGATCTCCGTTTCGGTATCACCGATTCGACCGAGTTTCAGTTGTCGGAGTTCGTACACGCCGCCGCCGAGATCGACGTAGGCAATCGGCTTGTCCCGGGTGTAAAGCACGGCACTGCGGGGAACGAGGAGCGTCGGAGCCGTTTCGATATGGACGACGCCATCTGCGATTTGGCGATGCAGAATACGACGCTCCGGATTGGGTAGCACGACGCGAACCCGGACCGTTCGGGTCGTTTCGTCGAGGTTGGGATCAATGAACGCAATCGGGGCCGTCATCGTTTCGTTGGGAAGCGAAGCGACGGTGACATCGACGGACTGGTTCATTTTCAACAGCGGCAAATCACGTTCATAAGCGTCGAAGATGAACCAAAGCGAAGAAAAGTCGCCGATCTCGAACAGTTCGTCGTGGAGATTGACGTATCCGCCTTCGTAAACCTTTCGACTGACAACGGTTCCGTCGAACGGGGCGCGAACCGTCAGTGTGGGTTGCGGTTTCTGCGTTTCTTCAAGACGTTTGATATCACCCTCCTCAAGACCGAGTGTCAACAATTTCTCACGACTGGTTGCGACTTCCGAAGGGGCGACGGTATTCGTCTTGCCGAGTTCGAAATTTTCAAGGTAAAGCCGCTGCGCTGTCAGGACGTCGGGACCGAAAATCTCGGCAAGCGGTTGATTCTTAGCGACTTCGACGCCGACCTGATTGACATAAAGTTTTTCAATGCGGCCCGGCACTCGGGCCGACAGGATGCGGTGTCGCGTTTCGTCGTCGTCGATCACCCCGGAAACTCGCAAAGTACGGTGCAGCGGAGCCGTTTTCACCGGGGTGGTCTCAACGCCGATGACCGACGCGGTGGCAGCGGCAAGTTTGATGTGATCGGAGGCGTGATCGGAGGAGGTGCCGCCGTCCTGGACCGGCGCGAGGTCCATACCGCAAATGGTACATTTATCCGGCTTGTCGGACGTGATCCACGGGTGCATGGGACAGCGGTAAAGTGTCGCCTTCGATTCCGTCGTTCCGGGAGCGGTGGTCTCATGATGCCCATGATCGTGCCTCGACAAATGCCATACGACGCTTCCCGCCAATAATACGGCAACGGCGAACAACACAACGAAGAAAACCGTTTTGAACGACATGATTGCATGTTCGGTAGGAGGTGAAGCAAAGCCATTGCGAGACTGGGACCATTCCATCCGTTTATTCATCAGCTTTTCGGCTTGATCGCGCAGCAGGAGCGAATTGCCGACGACGGAAACGGAACTCAACGCCATCGCGCCGCCCGCGACGACCGGATGCAGAAATCCGAAGGCCGCAAACGGAATTCCGAGTGAATTGTAGATGAACGCAAAGAAGAGATTCTGGCGTATTTTTCGCAACGTCATTCGTGAAAACTCAATGGCATCAACCACTGCCAACAGATCGCTTTTCATGATCGTGACGTCCGCCGTTTCGATGGCAATATCGCTGCCGCCACCCATCGCGAAGCTGACGTCCGCCGCCGCCAGCGCCGGGGCGTCGTTGATACCGTCGCCGACCATACCGACGATCCTTTTTTCCGAACGATATCGGTTGACATATTCGGCCTTTTCCGCCGGAAGAACCTTCGCGTGAAATTCGTCGATTTTTGTTTCCGATGCGATTTTCTTCGCGCTTCCTTCGTGATCCCCCGTCAGCATGACGACCCGGATATGATCGTCATGCAAACGCTTGACGGCTTCCACGGAGGTCGACCTAAGCGTATCGGAAAGCATGATCGTAGCGATCAAGACACCATCCCGCTCCACTGCGACGAGCGTGTTTTCCTGATCGGTTTGCGAATCGACGCCGAGCCAACCGGGAGTTCCGACGCGAACCCGCTTTTGATCGATGACGCCTTCGATTCCATGACCGGCCACGACATTGTAATTCTCCGGTTGCGAAAGGACGATCCCTTCATTTTGGGCGGCCTTGAGCAGCGCTTTCGCCAGCGGATGCTCGACGCCTTGTTCCAACGAAGCGGCCAATCGGAGAAGCTCCTTCGAATCGCAATCTTCTTTCGGAGTGACGCTCAC
>JAVBTU010000436.1:0-13919 GCA_031556015.1 Thermoguttaceae bacterium | reverse complement strand
GGCGATCGCAACTGAAATCGGTTCGGGTTGTTGTGGTGCTACAATCGGGGCGGGGATTACCGGCGGGGGAGCACCGGAACCTTCGGTTCTCGGGCTAAACGAAGGGCTAAACGGGGGGGTGAAGGCCAATAAGGGGAATACGAACAGGCCGACGGCGGTTGCGGTCCAGAGGCGGTGTTTCGCGGCGGCGGAGCTTTTACGCATCACGGTCCGTTCCCAGGCCGACGCCAGAAGCGGTATCACGATTCCCCCGAGCACGACGATCAGGAAAAGAGTCCAAAGCGTGTTCATCATCGGTTCTCCTTTTTTGCGTGGTCGATTGTTTGTTGAATTTCGTCGAGTTCGTCCGCGTCCAACCGGTCGCCGACCAGGTCGAGAATCGTCGCGATCGCAACGGACGCGCTGCCGGGGAAAAACGTCGCAAGCAGATTCTTCATCGCCGCGGTCCGGACGGTGTCCTGGTTCGCCTTGATTTTGTACAGATACCGTTTGCCGTCGTCGCGGAATTGCAAGACCCCTTTTTTGACGAGAAGCTGCAACATGGTTCGAATGGACGTGTACGTCGGCGGGTCGGAAATTTCCTCCAGGACCTGCGAAACCGACGCTTCGCCGAGCTTGACGACCGCCTCGACGATCTGCCGTTCCCGGCGTCCGAGTTCACGGAGAGGGTTTTCGCTTTTTTTCATTGTGATCCTTGTGAAAAGGTGTTAATCGGTTGACATGTTAATATATTAACGCCCTCTGTGGAAAAAGTCAAGTCAAAAAAAAGAGGATTCGCCAAAATCGAGGAAAAACCGAATCGGGCTTGAAAACGGGTCGTTATTTCCCGCAGTAGTCGATTGCCCGGGCGATTTCGCTTTTCAGGTCGGCGCGGTTGACGATTCGGTCGATGAAACCGTGTTCGAGCAGAAATTCGCTCGTCTGGAATCCCTTGGGAAGTTCGATCCGGATCGTCGCTTTGATCGTTCGCGGTCCGGCGAACCCGATCAGTGCTTTCGGTTCGGCGAAAACGAGGTCTCCGAGCAGGGCAAAACTCGCCGCGACGCCCCCCATCGTCGGATTGGTCAGCACGGAAATAAAGAGTCCGCCTGATTCGTGAAATCGGGCCAGCGCCGCGGAGACTTTCGCCATTTGCATAAGCGAAAGAATCCCTTCATGCATTCGGGCACCGCCGCCGGAACCGGAAATAATGATCAGCGGCAAACCTTGCTCCGTTGCCCGCTCGATCGTTCGGGTCAGTTTTTCGCCGACGACCGAGCCCATGCTTCCCATGATAAAACGGGAATCGGTTACACCGAACGCGACTTTACGAGCCCGAACACGACCGCTTCCGACGACGGCCGCTTCTTTCAGGCCGGTCAACTGCTGATCTTCCAGAACTCGCTGCGGATACGGTTTGCGGTCGACGAAGCTGAGCGGATTCCCGGGAATCAGGTCGGCGTCCCACTCCTCAAACGTCCCGTCGTCGAGTACCTGTCGGATCCGGTCCTGCGCGGATACATACCAGTGGTAATCGCACTCCGGACAGACTCCCATTCGTTTTTCCGCTTCTTTACGAAAAATCGTCGCCTGACAGCCGGGACAGCGCACCCACAGCCCTTCCGGGACCCCGCGCTTGACACGCAGCGGTTTCGGTTCTTCCAGAGAATGAGTCGGGGAATGGGGAGTTTCGTTCGACATGAATCTTGCAACAGAGGAAAACCTTCCCGGTTCAATCGGGCATTTTACACCATTGAACGGTGGGGAAAAGCCCTGCCGGGAGTGCGACAGTTCGCGGGTGCGGTCAAATAACGCTTCTCAATGTCTTTTTTTGGGGGGAGGTGTAGATCGTCGTTGCGGATTTGGTATGGTATTGCGAATACTCCCTCTCCCCTCTCCTTTCCATGAAAAAATATCTCGCTTTGGACATCGGCGGGTCCAAGATCATGTCCGCCGTTGCGACCGTTTCGGAAATCGAGGGACGTAAAACCTGTACGTTGGACCGGATCGTCAAAAAGAATCTCCCTCACGACACGGACGCCGATGCGCTGCTGGAGGAAATTCGTTCGATTTTACCCGGGCCAGGGGAAATCGCCGCATGCAACGCGGTCGGGGTGAATGTACCCGGTTTGACCGATCCTGAAAAGGGAATGTGGATATACGCGCCGTTTTCCGGTATCCGAAACGTCCCGATCACGCGGCTCCTGTCCGAAATGATCGGCGGCAAGCCGGTCGCGATCGACAACGACGTCAATGCTTGCGCCTTGGCGGAAAAACTGTTCGGAATTTGTACGGAGATCGACGATTTTCTCTGGATCACGGTCAGTAACGGAATCGGCGGCGGGCTTGTTCTTCGCGGGGACGTGTATCGGGGGAGTTCGGGCAACGCGGGGGAAATCGGGCATTTTATCGTCGTCGACGGCGGCGCCGAGTGCGGCTGCGGCAATCGCGGCTGTTTGGAAGCGGAGGCGGCCGGACCGGGAATCGCGAGACGTTTCAGGAATTTACTCGAAAAACATTACGGAGTCGAATCCGAGGAATTTCGGCGCTTGGGAACGCTCAAAGCGGTCGAGATTGCCGAGTTGGCCCGCTCCGGCGACCCGATCGCGGAAGACGTGTTCCGAACGACGGCCCAACTGATCGGTCGGGCGGCGTCTTATGCTGTGAATCTGCTCAATCTCCCGAAGATCGTACTCGGCGGCGGCGTGAGCGGCGCGTTCGACCTGCTCCACCCGGAGTTGATGCAGACGGTTTCCCGGCTTTCGTTCCACGCGGCGAACCCGAACGTTCGGATCGAAAAAACGGCCCTCGGATACGAAGCGGCTTTGGTCGGCGCCGCGGCAACGGGGTATCACGCGATTCCGGACCGCCAATATTGTCACAGTTTTCAATGATCGTGGGGTCCTCAACGAAACATCAAACTCATGGAACTGATCAAACGCAAAGCCTACGCCAGGGCCGGGCTGATCGGAAATCCTTCCGACGGATACAACGGCAAAACGATTTCCGTGATCGTCCGGAATTATTGGGCTCAAGTGACGCTTTACGAATGGGATCGTTTGGAAATCGTACCGTCCAAAAACGACGATTCGATCTTTCGCTCGATTCACGAGTTGGCCCACGACGTGAAGCTGCACGGCTACTACGGCGGAATACGCCTGGTCAAAGCGGCGATTAAAGGATTTGCCGATTACTGCACCCAGCGCGGTTTGACGCTGCACGAGCGGAACTTTTCGATCCGCTACGAAACGACGATTCCCCGCCAGGTCGGCATGGCCGGATCGAGCGCGATCGTCGTCGCGACGCTCCGGGCATTGGTCGATTTTTACGGGATTGAAATTCCGAAACGAATTTTTCCTTCGTTGGTTTTGTCGATTGAAAAGGAGCAGTTGGGCATTCCGGCCGGGCTCCAGGATCGCGTGATCCAGATTTACGAAGGGGCGGTTTACATGGATTTCGGCCGGATGGAAATGGTCGACGGCTTTTCCTGCGGGCGGTACGAACCGATCGATCCCGCGGGTTTTCCGCCGCTCTACGTTGCTTTTTCCGCGGAATACAGCGAGCCGACGGAAGTGTTTCACAATAATTTGCGATTCCGATTCGATCAGGGGGAGCCGGAAGTCGTTGGGGCGATGAAAAAATTCGCCGAGCTGACCGATTCGGCCAGAATCGCGATTGAAAAAAGAGAATCGAAAGAGCTTTCCCGATTGATGGACGCGAATTTCGATTTACGTCGCTCGATTTGTCAACTTCCTAAAGAGCACATCGCAATGATCGAAACGGCGAGAAACGTCGGCGTTTCCGCCAAGTTTGCCGGCAGCGGCGGGGCGATTATCGGCGTTTGCGAAACCGAGGAGCTGTTCGCCCGACTCAAAAACCAAATGCAGCGAATCGGGTGCGTTTGCATTCGACCGCGGATGGAAGGATAAGGCCACGCCAAACCGCCGATCGGTTCGACAGATGTCGATCCCACACTCACGGAAATCAGCGTGACATTCGACCAGTCGATGCAAGATAGTTGTGCGTGTTGTTCTTTGGATAATGGTCAAACATTTCCGAAAATCAAAGAGGCCAAACCTTTTTGGAGCGAGGACCAAAAAACGTTTTCGTTCAAGGTGGAGCTTGAAGCGAATAAAAGCTACAATATCTGGATCAACACGATTCTGGAGGATGATTTTAGAAACGTCGACGACATTCCCGTCGAGCCGGTTCTTCTCAACTTTACGACGGGGGATGGTAAAAGCAATCCGTAATCGGCACAAAGAGCCCGCCTTCATTTATGAATCTTTTCGCTGATATCAAATCCCCAACCCTGCTTTATCTCAAGGGCGGTCTCTTTGGGCTCATCGCGTTGTTCTCAGCCGTTCTCGTGGTGCTGTTCGACAATCCATGGTGTGAAGTTGGGTTGCTTGCCGTTTGTGTTTGGAGTTCCTGCCGGTTTTACTATTTTTTCTTTTACGTCCTGGACCACTACGTCGGCGGCGACAAGAACGCCAGTATTTTTTCGATGATCCTCAAAAGTGCTGGACGAAAAGACGCACCATCTCCCAAAAAAGTGCTTGTCCGCTGGATCGAGCTTTTCAATAAAGCCGACGCTTCCGGTTTGGCCGAACTGTACCACGATGACGCCGTCAACCATCAAGTCGCCAACGAACCGGTCGAGGGAAAAGAAAATATTCGTAACATGTTTGAGCGAGAGTTCGTCGCCGCCGAAATGGTTTGCATTCCAGAGAACCTGTTCGAAGATGGTGAATGGGCAATTCTGGAGTGGAAAGGCCAGCTCGGCCTTCGCGGTTGCGGTTTCTTTCACGTTGTCGACAGGAAGATCAAGTTTCAGCGTGGCTACTGGGACAAACTTTCGTTCCTGCGACAGCATGGTCTGCCGATTCCGATGGAGTAGTGTTCGAGTTCAATTCTCGTTCGATTAACGCGACGGCGATTCGAAATGCCTCGATTCTGCGCCGGAGCAGTGTGAGCTGCGAAGTGCCCGATTTCAATTTCGGCTGAACTTTCTCGCACTTGCTGATTGTCGACTCAATGGCACGGAGAGCTTCTTTCAGTTCTTCTTGCGTAAAGTGATTGGCCGCGCCCAGTGCCCCGCTCGTCCGAAAACCGTTCTCTTGAATCATCCGCAAATCGTTTTCCGGGGAAATGCCGCCGGTCGTCAAATAGTCGCCGGTCATGATCGCGTTGACGCCGGATCGCAGAATTTCCGACTGACGGTCACCGAACGTCGTCGGTCTGCCGCCACAAATCCGGATCGTCGCTTTCGTTAATAGAATGCGGTACATCGCGAGAATCCGCAATCCTTCCTCGACGGAAAGTCGCGGTCGCCCTGCCAGCGGCGTTCCCGGTATCGGATTCAAAAAGTTGATCGGAACCGAATCGACGCCGATTTCCTGTAACACCATCGCGAGATCGTAGCGGTCTTGCCATGATTCCCCCAGTCCGAACAATCCGCCAGAGCAAACTTCCAACCCGATTTTTTTGGCTCGTCGGACGGTCGCCAAACGGTCGCTCCACTTTTGCGTACTGCAAACGGAAGGGTCAAACGCTTCGGATGTTTCCAGATTATGGTGATACCGCGTGACCCCAGCCTCTTTGAGCCGCCGGAGAGCATTTTCGTCAAGTTGGCCGAGCGAAACGCAAAGCCGTCCGCCGCGACACCTTAAAGCGGCGTCAGCGATTTGGGTGATTTCGTCGTCGGTCGCCGAACAGCCGCTGGTGACCCAACCGATTCGGTGAATGCCGCGATTCCATCGCTTTTGCGTTTCAGAAACGAGAGCATCGGCGTCAAGCAACGGATACGATTCAACATTCGTGCCGTGATGAACGCTCTGAGCACAGAAACGACAATCCATTGCACAGCGTCCGCTTTTCGCATTGACAATTGCGCAGAACTCGATTTCGTTGCCGGATTGTTCGTTTCTCATGCGGGACGCTTCATGTAGAAGTTCGTCCAACGGCATGTTCGTAAAGACTTCGACCGTATACTCTTTCATTGATTTTGACATGTGCGTATTTTACGTGCATCTCCGAAAAAGTCAAATCCGGTTCCTCGGCGCAAAAGATGTTTTCGAGTAAAATCTCGATGTTGATTCACTTTGCATTTTACAGACACACCCGAGAGACGTTCTTGCGATGGATCAATGAATAACAGACAAATAATAGTCGATGAACATTCAGCAAATCACGGAAAACAAAGAAGACAATCCGATGGCCGACCTGTTTGAACTTTCCACGCAGATTGAACAGCGAGCAAGGAAAATCGTCGAAGACACAAAGGTGATAGACATCTGGAAATCGGCTGGTGCGGAAATCAATCTGGTCGGTTCACTGAAGATGGGGCTGATGATGAAACACCGCGATATCGATTTTCACATCTATTCGCCGTCCTTGGATACCTCGGAAGATTTTTTCACGATGGCGAAGCTGGCCTCAAATCCTTCCGTTACGAGAATCGAATACATCAACCTCGTCAACACGGAAGAAAACTGCATCGAATGGCATGCATGGTGTCGCGATCAAGACGGCGAAATCTGGCAACTCGACATGATTCATATCCTGAAGGGTTCTTTTTACGATGGGTATATGGAACAGGTGTCGGATCGCATCCTGCAAGTCATGACGCCGGAAATGAAACGAACGATCCTCAGGCTCAAATACGATACGCCCGACGAGGAAAAGATCGCCGGAATCGAATATTATCAAGCCGTAATACGAGGCTGTGTGCAAACTTACGGCGATTTTCTTCAGTGGCGAAAAACCAATCCACTTTCCGGCGTTCTCCAATGGATGCCGTGATACGTTTTACGGAAACAGTCATGAATCATACCGATTACTTGGAAATCAACCGCCGGGCGTGGAATTGGAAGACCGGCCTTCACTGCAAGTCGCGGTTTTACGACGTCGACGGCTTTCTTGCCGGGCGAAACTCCTTGAACGAAATCGAGACGAATATCCTCGGTGACGTTCGAGGCAAGTCGATCCTCCATTTGCAGTGTCATTTCGGCCAGGATTCTTTGTCGCTGGCCCGACTCGGTGCCAAGGTCGTCGGTGTCGACTTATCCGATGCCGCCATCGAGAAAGCGAAAGAATTGAATCGCACGCTCGGTCTCGACGCGGAATTCATTTGCTCTGATGTTTACGACTTGCCAAACCGTCTCAATCGGGAGTTCGACGTCGTTTTCACCTCCTATGGCGTTCTCGGTTGGCTGCCGGACCTTGACCGTTGGGCCGGTGTCGTTGGACATTTTTTGAAACCGAATGGAAAGTTCGTGTTGGTCGAATTCCATCCGGTCGTTTGGATGTTTGATCTGGATTTCACGAAAATCGATTATCCGTATTCGTCGCCGGAGCCGATCATCGAAGAAACGGGAACCTACACCGACACCCAAGATGAAACGATGATGCCAACCGTCAACTGGAATCACGGGCTTGGCACTGTCGTCACGGCGCTGGCCCGACAGAAAATTACCGTCGAGGAACTTGTCGAGTACGATTATTCTCCTTATGATATTTTTCGTGGAACCGTGGAAAACGAACCAGGCCGTTTTCGTCTTTTCGACGGTAAGTTGCCGCTCGTCTATTCGATTGTCGGGCGGAGGAAAGGTGAAGAATGAAGAATCTGGAACTGAAAATCCCACCGCCGATTTTGGGTCTGTTGACCTTTGCGATCATGCTCGGCCTGTGGTATTGTCATATCTGGCCGCTCGCCAATCCGTATTCGATCCCGACGGCGATTCTTTTCGCTGTGGTTGGTGTCGCTTTCGGTTTTCCGAGCATGGTTCGATTCCGAAAAGTGGGAACGACGATCAAACCGACGAATCCCGAGAAGGCGTCACGACTTGTCGTCAGCGGCATGTATCGCTTTTCACGGAACCCGATGTACCTTGGAGCGACCAGTATATTACTCGGGATCGGTATTTTCCTCGACGATGGTGTCGCATTGCTCCCTGTTCCGTTGTTTGCCGTCTACCTGAACTATTTCCAGATCGTTCCGGAAGAACGGGCTTTGGAAAAACTGTTCGGCGACGAATACCGTGACTATAAAAAACGAACCCGACGCTGGATTTGAAAGGATGAAAACAATGACCAAACCTCTTCTGAACGATCCCGAAGTTTTCCCAACGCCGGAAGTCTTGTCGAAAACACTCGGCAAAAGCTACGCCGTTTACGATGAATCGATCAATGTAATCACGAACTCCGAGTTCGGTTTGACGCCCGAATGGAAGTTCTACAACGACGGCAAAGCGTGGCTCGGCAAGATATGTTACAAAAATAAAACGATCTTCTGGCTCTCCGTGTGGGACGGCTATTTCAAGACCGGATTCTACTTCACGGAGAAAGCCAAGCCCGGTGTCATGGAATTGCTGATTGACGAAACACTCAAAGCTGAATTCACACAAAATCAGCCGACAGGTAAGTTGATACCGCTCCCGGTCAAGGTCTCGAAAAAGAAACAAATCAAAGACATACTACAATTCGTTCGCTTCAAGAAGGAATTGAAATGACCCGCACCCTGAAACTCAGCATGTACGTCGCGATCAGCCTCGACGGATTCATCGCCAAGCCGGACGGCAACATCGATTGGCTGACCGAACGCGGTTCGCAAGACGATCTCGAAAACGACGACGGTTAGGTCAAACCGCAGTTGGAGCCGCTCATGTTGGCCGTCGCTGATACCGACGATCCCGCCGAAATCGAGGAACTCACCGGGCAAATCGAAACGGTGTTGTCGACCGTCTACGAACAATCTACGGCGAAACTTCTTGAGGTCGTGACGCCGCAGCAGTTGGCGAAGCTGCGGGAACTGGACCTGCAATTGGGGGAACAAATGGCCGAAATGGGCTTCCCGGTCATCAAATTCGACGCCTATGCCGCACTCGACCTGACGCCAAGCCAGCAGGAAAAACTCGATAAAATCCGTGCTGAGTCGGAGGTCGAGCAACTGCAATTCATGGACGAGTTCACGAAGATGATGCCCAAGCCTGGGCAAAAGCCGACGCCGGAGGAGATGAAGGCGATGCAGGAAAAAATGGAAAAACGGGGTGAGGAGAGCAAGAAACTCATTGCGAAAATCAAGTCGCGGATCCTCGTTATTCTCGACAAAAAACAGCAAGCGAAACTGGAAGAGCTACTGAAAAATGTGCCGGATTACGTGAAAAACAAGCTGAAAATGCAGCCGCCGTCGAAACCGGTCGACGAGAAAAAATACGAAGCGTGGAAAGACGCATGGAAGCCGGGCGATCCGATTCCGGAAGAGTTTCGGGCGGAAGAGAAAAGCAGTCGGCGTGCGTTTCCCTCGGCTCGGTAACACCACAATAAATTTTCGTTCGGTGGCAGGGTGTCGGTCATAACGCCGCCCCTGCGCTGGATCGCCCCTGTCCACCGGACATTTACCCTTACGACACCATGAAGTACCTTTTACCCGTCAGTATGGCTTTGGCTGCGATCTTCTTCATCAGCCTGATTGTTATGATCGTCGTCGCGATCCGCAACCGACACGAGCCGCGCGGCGAAAGCGGTTGGATCGAGTTCATTCATGTTCTGCCGTTCGCAATCTGGACGATTTGCCCGAATGTGGCCCACTTGATCCTTTTGACGCGACGTCCCGTTTCGGCGAGCGTGGAGGTGATCGTTTTCGCGGCGTGGTGGTACTTTGTTTTCCCGTGGAACATGACCGATCCGCGTTACTGCTGGACCCGCGTACTCGGCTCGTTTGCCGTGTGCATCCCGATTATGGTTTGGGCGAAAGGGTTGTCGATTTGAGGAGGCAGAGCGTCTGCTTCGTTTTCTTGAGACAGATACCCCAACTCTCGACCGGAAACGGAAAATCGGATAAAATCGTAAGAAGGGCTTAACTTTTTTCCCTTCCAAAGTCGAGTCCGATGAATTTGCGCCGATTCGAGAACTTGATTGAAAGTACTTGCGCTGCACACCAACGCATGTTGCAATATTCTTCCAACGAAAAATGACATCAATGCCTCCAAATCCTCTGAACGAAAACATTGTATTGATGCTACGCTGGACTCGCTGGAATGCGTTATTGATGTTTTCGCTGATTCTATGTGGCCTGATCGTCTGGTATACCGGCAATGACAACACGTATTATTCGGGGATCGAGATCGAGCTGTTCCGGAATTTTTTGTTCACGGAAGTTCCTATCGCTCTCCTGATTTTGTACGGAGTCGTGGTTGTCTTGACTTTTCGCAATCGGCAAGCGGCACTTTCGCTATGCGGTTATGTCGTTTCACTTATCTTGTACATCCCGACGATCCTTGCCCTTTACGGAATCGGCTTCGTTGTTGTTCTCGCAAATATGCAAGATGAAGCCGGACCGCTCGATTTTCTTCTGCCCGGAATCGTGATTCTGGGCGCTCTTTTTTGGATGGTTTTCACAACAGTATTCTTCTTGGGAAACGGCTATCTTTGTTTCGCGTTATGCAAAGGACGATTTTTCACCAAAAGCGATGCCGACACATTGGTTCAATCCAAAGACCGGCGAAATTCCACGTTATTCAACACGTTTTCTCGTATTGCGGTTCTGGGGTTGCTTTTCGGTGGTCTCATCGGTTGCGATTATTTTCGGCTTTACCGGCTCGAAACGCGCCATCGCTACTGGCAGCTTCAAGGGCAATATGAGGTGCTATCAATCATCGAGCCGCACACTCTTCTCCTGCGCAAAGATAAAGGTTCGTATTTTGAATGTGATGTGGAAAAAAAGAAAATTTCACCAATTTCCATGGCGCAAATGAAACAAAATCACCCTCAAATTGCGGAAACGATCAAGGATCATTCGCTGAAACCGCTTGCTTCGACGAAACTCAAGGATTATGGTGGAACGAGTGACCGCTCCGCCGTTTCTCCGAGTGGTCGTTGGGAAGTTCAAAGCGATAACCGAGGGACGTCGTTCCTCATTGACACCAAAATGAATCCCCCTCGTATTCCGTTGTATCACAGTATGTGGGTTGCTTTTCACCGTTTTACGCCGGATGAAAAATATCTGATCACCCAAGCCAACGCGGCACGAATCGCGATCTCCGATGTACCGATCAAACTGGATCGAATCCTCGTATGGAAAGTCCCCGATCTAGCGGATTGACTTTTATTGCATTATGCCCCGCAAAAATCGCTTGAACCTGGAGGTGGAAAGGGTACAATCACAAATATCTCTTCCGAGTATTTTCGGAGAAGCGAACGGTACCGCTTTCATTTATACGCCCATGACCGAAGAACACCGCGCCGAAACATCCGAATCATTTCCCGAAACGGAGCCCGTGAAAAATCGCTCCGGAAGATGGCGGTACGGTTGCTTGGCGGTGCTCCTTCTTCTTGCCGCCGTTTACTATCTCGCCGGTCGAGCCGTTGGAACGGTGAAACCGTGGGTTTGGAACCGAAATGAAAAAGCGAAAAACGGTACGAATAACGCCGGACCTCTTTTTTCCGCTTGGGTCGGATTCACGACGTCGCAAATTGGAACAAACGCCGTATTCACCCACTCCCAAGGCGATAGCAGTTGCGTCGATTTTTCCAGCGTCACCGTCCGGACTGTCAGCGAACATCCGCTGAGCATCGCCTGTGCCGAGAAAATCGCGCAAAAACTCAAAACGATTCCGGCGATCAAGCGGATCGAATTTCTTCCAAACGGTCCGATTATCGGCAAGACCGAACCGCTACCGCCGTGGATTCTCCAAGTCAATGTCGACAATTTGAGCGAATGGTTTGTTCCGAATCGTTCGCTCTCGGGCGCAATCGAGGTCGCCTTTGGAACCGCCGCCGTTCGGCAGCCATGTACCTTCGGCGACGGCGAAGAAGCTCCGCTCATTCGTTTTGAATACTGCGCGACGAATGATGTGCGTTTTACATGCAACGGTATCAGTTCGCAGTCGGTCTTTTACGACAAAATCGCCGAGGAAATCGCCAAAAAATCGGTTCAGACAATCGAAACGGAAATCGGCAAATTGAGCGACATTTCCATGACGCTCCCGAAACTGCCCGAGCCGTTTTATCCGGCGTACCGTGAGGCGACGGAAACTCCGCCGATTCCAGGCCTCGTTTCAAAAACAACCGTCATCGATGGGCGGCGGCTCATACTTCCCCACTACTCTCTGGAGCGAGTCGAATCGAACTTTGACGGAACCGACGACGAGTTTTTGGCCGAGATTCAAAAATCGATGAACCAAGCCGGTTGGCAAGGGGGTGTAAACAAGAGCGGCGAGCATTCTCCGGCTTATATGCGTTTGACCAAAGGGAGTGAAACTTTTTATCTGTTCAAGGAGCAGCCGAATAAAGGTTTTCAACTGAACGTCGACTTGCTGGGCGCCGATATTCAAAAGAAATCCTCGAAGGAAGAGTCGCCGACGCCACGAACGCATGTTTTCCTGCTGGAGCGAACCGAAAAGATGAACCGTGATTCCGTTTTGGCGGCAATTCAAACACTTTTAGACGAAAACGCCCCGGCTTCGGCGCTGTTGCTCTTTACGAATCGAGTTTACGGTTCGCCGGATTTACAGGAAAAAATACGGACGCGACTTTTGGATTTGAAGACCGGTACGCCGTCGGAACAACTTGCCCTGGTTCGATTTTTCGAACAGATTGGTGAGAAAGAAAATGCTCGACAAAGTCTTCTCAAGGCTTGGCAAATCCGCAACTTGACACCATACCCGAAGCCGGACGACGATTACGTGAAGTTGGCAAAGAAACTTGAGATCGAAGAGGAAATGACGGCCCAGCCGCCGCCGTCGGCGGAACTTTGTGAGTTGTTGTTCGTGCGATGCTTGCCGCAGTTTCGTCAACTCGTGATGCAATTCGACATGATACGGATGGTCGGGTTCGACGGTCAAATCGTAAACCTGTTCCGCTTTTCCCGTAGAGCGCAGAGAATCAACGGTCAACACCGTTCCCGCGAGTCCACGGATTTTTTGCCGAGGCTTGAGGTCCTTGATCCGAATACTCTCGTCGCGGTTGAGACTAGGAAAACAATACGAAGCGTCCTGTTTGATGATTTCCGTTTGTCCGTCCGAAGTCGCGCAGGTCAATTCGTACACGTCCCGAGAGTAATGCGAAATCGTGGAAAGAACGACTCGACCGGGACCGTCGGGAATTTTGGGGCAGGGTTCGATTTTTTGGATTTTGATTCAAATATCTTCGTCGAATCCCTTGTCTTCCAAATCGAGCGGGAGGGGAACGAAACTTCCGACAACGGCTTTATGAGTTTTGATCCATTCCGGCGAAATCATCGTTTTGATCGTGTACGGACTGCTTTGCCCAGGAACCGTCGCAAGAAGAGAAACCGACTTCCATGTGTTTACGTCGATTTCCGTCGGCTTCGGTGGTCCTCGTCAGAAATGACGACCCGCTGCCCAACCTGATATTCCGGCGTTTGGGCGTGTTTATGCTTGTGTCCCGCAAAAGTCCCGCAAACCATGAGGTTCACGATAAAGCATCCGAATATCGTCGGGTAAAGTACTGATTTTTTCATCTTGATAAATGGAGAATTAAAGCATCCGATCACCGTTGAGGTTTAGACTCCAAATTCATGTCGGCTCCCAAGCCGCCTGCAGTTCTACGTTGTTGGCGACTTCCGAGTTCCATGAATTGCTCGAAACGTGAATTTATTGCAAACTGAATTACGTGGGTATACAATTGCGATACACCCCAATCAATCGAAATCTTTATCCCCTTTTCCCATGTCCAAAAAAAACCGCTTCTCTCCGGCGGCGTTCAAATGACCTACGATGACATGCCGCCCAAGGAATTCGAACCGACCCAAGGGGATGTTGGTCGTATTGACGCGGTTAGGCTTCCGCCAGAAATTGGCGGGCAAGTTTTGTCATTCTGAACGCAGTGTACTCACGGAGTGAAGAATCTGGTGCATCTTGGCAACACGTATTGCATTACGTGTCCGGCTTGAAACCAGATGCTTCGGAGTACCTCAG
>JAVBTU010000294.1:0-5541 GCA_031556015.1 Thermoguttaceae bacterium | reverse complement strand
CAAGAAAAAACATATCACCTACAGCAAAAAGAGCCGGGGATGAAGCGCAGCGCAATCCCCGGACACAAAACACCTTATTTTAATGATTTTTCACCTTTCACAAATATTCCTCTTGACTTTTGTGAGACATTGTCTCATAATAAGACACAGTCTCATAAATGCGATCTGGAACCCGCGGTTCGCGGGCGAAACGATCTAACCCGAAATAATGTGATGAAATTTACCAAACTCTCGCCGGGGGAAGCGGAACTGCTGGAAATTTTTTGGCAGCAGGGTGCGCTTCCGCTTTCCCGGGTTCATGAATTGTACTGCGAAAAACATAGCTCGCCGGTCGTGCAGACGATCCAAACGCGGCTCGGGCGGATGGTCGCCAAGGGATTATTACGGCGTAACAACGAATACCCGTCGCATTATTCCGCCGCGATTTCCCGGGAACAGACGCAAGGGAAATATTTCGAGCTGCTTGAAGAACTGGCCGGACGGAACCTCGCGCCGTTGATGCTCCACTTGGCTGAAAAACGGTCGTTGACCGACGAGGAAATCGCCGCGATGGAAAAAATTCTCAACTCGCACAAAAAGGAGAGCCGCACATGATCGAAACTTTCGTTTTTCGTCTATTATTCGCAACGGTTGTCCTGGTCGGTTTTTACCCGATCGTGTGGGCCGTGATGCAATTCGCCCGGATTCGCGGTGCCGCCGTACATCGAACCTGTTGGGCCGCTCTGCTTCTGGTGTCGCTTCTCGCGGCGAGCATCCCAGTCGAAATTCCTTGGGGCGTAGAGCCGGTTTCCGTTCCGGAAATTTCGGAGCACGCGAAATCCCCGCCGGTAAGCGACGTTGTCGAAACGCCGGTTGCAATTTCGACGCCGGACACCGAGCATTTCTCTCGAACGCTCCCCACATTTCCCGTGACGCCGCTTCCCGTCGAATTCCCGCCGATTCACGAATTCGAAAGCATGACGCCTGCCCAATCGGTCGTCGATGCAAGTCCCTCGATCGTCGAATCACACATAAAGCCCGCCAATGAAATTTTCCCGACACGGCACCCCATTACCCATTTTCTATTTCCCATTTTCTACGTCTTTCCACTCGCTCTCCTCACCTGGCTCTGCGGCGTCCTTTATTTGCTCTCCAACCGGTTCCTGTTGCATTTGAGGCTGCGCAAAATTTGGGGAAGCGGCGAACGGGCCGAACCGCCGAATTGCTGGACGGATCTGTTGAAAAAGTACCGCATTCCCGAAAACCGAATCCCGGTTTATCTGACCGACTCGGTCGGCCCGGCGCTGGTGCAAAGTTTTCTCTCGCAAAGACTTTTGATGCCGCGCTCCGTTTGGGAGGATCTGCCGGACGAATTGAAAACCGGCGTGTTGCGGCATGAACTTGCGCATTATCTGCACGGTGATACCGTATTATCGCCGTCGGTCTATTTTCTCGCGGTCGTGCAGTGGTTCAACCCGCTCGCCTGGTCGGCGCTGCGGCATTATGACACCGCGACCGAATGGTACTGCGACGAATTCGCTTACGGGGACGGCGCATGCGGCTCCGTCGTTTTGGCGGAAACGTTTTTGACGATCCACCGCAGCAGCGAAACGCTCGGACTTTACCTCAACACATTCTCGAAATTCAGTACGCTCGACCGGATCGACCGGCTCGCGGCAAGCGAAACTCTCGGAAAGGAACACGTCATGAAAAAAGCATTGATTCTCGTCGCGGTGTTCGCGATGCTGCTTTGCGGCGTCATGAAACCGCATTTCGTCGCCCGGGCGCAACAGGATACGACGGCACAAAGCCTTGAGCAATCTTCTTCCGAAATTGAAGATCTTTCGTATTACGAACTCCGGGTTTTGCAGGCGGAAAAGGATATGACCGTCGCGAAAGCCGGAGCCCTGCGGACGATTGAAATCGATTACGCCAAAGCCGCCTTGGCCGTCGCCGAGGCCGAAGTCGATAAGGTGGAGCAACTCAACAAAAACCAGGCGAACACCGTTTCGCATATGGAGGTTTTACGCGCGAAAGTACGCAAAGTCCAAAGCCAAAAACAACTCGAAAAAGCAACGTTCGAGCATGACACCCGTTTACCGATTCTCATCCAGCTCAAGGAGAATGAACTCCGATACGCTCAGGCGATGCTTGCCGAAAAGCGGGACGGAAAGAATCCGGAGACGAATAAATCGCCGGAAGCGTATCAGGTCGAGCGGGCCAAGCTTGAACTGAAGCTTGCCGAAGCGGAAACGGCCTCACTGGCCGACGTGGAATATGCCAAAGCTGCATGGACCGTCGCCATCGCTCAAGTGGAACAGGACAGGCAAATGAACAAAGAAGTGCCGAACACGATTTCCGAACAAGCTTTCCTGGAAGACCAATTGGTAAAAATTCAAGCGCAAAAGCAATACGAGAATGCGATCTTCACGGTTTCGACACAAGGGCCGCTGATCGTCGAGAAAAAGAAAACCGAACTAAAAATCGCCGAAGCGCGATTAGCCGAACTCCAAGGCGTTTCGAAAAAAGAAACGCAGAGAACGATCGACAAGCTCGAAGCCGAAATGGCCGAAACCGCACTGAAACTCGCCGAAGCGTCGAAAACCCTCGCCGCCCTGGGAATCGAGTATGCCAAGTCCGTTTATCATGTCGCCCAAGCCAAAGTGGACCGAGACAAACGGATGAACGAGATCGTCCCGAACACCGTTTCCGAGCAAATGGTTCTGGAAGCTGAAGCGGAACTCCTCCAAGCCAAAGCCGCCTTGGAAAAAGCGAAATACGATCATGACACCATTATGCCGGCGGAAATCGAGGTCAAAAAACGGGAGCTGGAGATCGCGAAATCCCGTGCTGAAAAATCCCGTGAACCGGAGCCGTGGGAAAGGCCGCCGATCCGGTGCGAGCTTCTCGTTCACGGCCCGGACGGAAAACCGGCGGTCGCAGCGGAGTTGCTTTGTCCTTTGGCTACCGATATCATGTTCCCGATCCAGAACAACAAACCGTACATGTTTCGCGGCCCGATCACCGAGATTCCCCGAGCCGATTCCGATGGAAAACTCGCGCTCGATCTTCGCTGGGACGACAAGAACATTCTTCTCACCCATCCCGAAGGAGCGTTGTTCGTCTTTGTGAAAGACGTACAATGGAGCGAAACCTCCGAAACGACCCAAACCGCAACCGTCCGTCTCCTGCCGTGGGGAAAGATCGTCGGAACGGCGAAAAAAGCGAACCGGGAACTGCCGAACGTCGAAATGGATTGCGACGTTAATTTCAAAGTGCCGAATTCACACAGTATTTACGTTCTCAAATATCGAACGACAACCGATGAACGGGGACGATTCGCGTTCGACCAAGTCGTTCCCGGCGGACATGTTCGCATTCAAAGGGCGGCTCCCGGCTCGCGCATGATGGATTCCAATAACACGGAAGGACCGATTTACTTCGACCTCGCCCCCGGCGAAACGAAAACGGTACAGTTCGGCGGCGTCGGACGACCCGTGATCGGAAAATTTCGGAACGTCAATCCGGCGACCCTCGCGGAGTTGTGCGACTGGTCTGATTCGACGGTACAACTCCGTCGGATCGACAAGGATCAACCCATTCTGGATTTTTCGAATATCCCCATCCCGGAAAATGTCGACCGATACGACTCATTCGTTCGTTCCGAATGGTTTCGGCAATTGGGGCATACGGAAGAAGGGCGGCAGTTATGGCAGGTCCGTGAGCAATTCTACAATTCCGGCGACTATATTCACTGGACGGCCCCGCTGGATCGGGAAGGAAATTTCCGATTTGACGAGGTCCGGCCCGGCCGATACCACGTGATGCCGTTTTGCGGACGACAGTTTTCGGACCAATACTATCAAGTTTTAGACGAGCCGCTCTGGAAGTCGCCGACCATCGTCGAAATTACCGTTCCGGATAATGAAATTTGGACGTCCGAACCCCAAGACCTCGGAACGCTCGATTTCGACCTGATGGATCCGAGTCCGGAGTTGACGGTGGACTATCGGGAAAAACTCAACCCCGTTTCGTCCGATTCTTCAGCCGACCCGTCTGGCGATCCGTTGGCCGTACCGGAGAAGTGGACGATTTTCGTCAAGGACGGGGACGGAAAGCCGCTCGAAGGGGTCGAACTTTATCTGAACGTCGGCGGGGATAAAATGGAGACGTATAACGAAACCCTCCATACCGACAACGAGGGAACCGGCGTTTTCGATCTGGCATCTCTCAGGGAAAAGGCGTTCAGTACGTTCCGATTTTGGCTCAGCAAGCCGGGGTATCCGCCGCTGTTCGCGAATTGGGACCGCATGGAATTGCCGTACAAGCCGATTCCGGCCCGATTCGAAGCGGTCATGCGACGCGGCATCACCTTATCCGGAACGGTCGTCGACGAGGAAAACCGCCCGATCGAAGGGGTCGGCGTCAAAGTGATTCTCAAAAACGATAATCGCGCTGTCGGCGAAAACCTCTCCTACTCCCCTTGGTTGAGTGAGTCGTTGAAAACCGACAAGGACGGTCGTTGGTCGTGTGATACCGTTCCGGCGGACGGCGAAGTCGAGCTCGCGTTGGACCATCCCGACTACTTGAAAATCAGCCGCTTGCAGGCGATTTCCCCGCCGAGGGACGAATTGCGTCGTGGAACCGCCGTTACGAAATTGCAGCGTGGAATCGACGTCGAAGGAGTCGTTTCCGATTCCAACGGGAAACCGATTTCCGGCGCAACCGTTTATGTGTGCGAACTTTCCGACTTTCTCCAGTTCGTCAGCGACGAGAACAAGAAGAAAACGACGACCGACGCCGATGGACAATTCAAACTCGCGTCCTGCAAGTCGGGCCGGGTGGGACTTCTCGTTTTCGCGGATGCTTACGCTCCGGACTTCCGCGTGATCGAGGTCGAAAAGACGCGAACGAGCGGCGTCGCTCAAACGGAAAACACGACGCTCGACCGCGGTAAAACGGTCCGAATCCGGGCCGTCGACGTCGAAGGAAAACCGCTCGAAAACGTCCGGGTCGGAACTTTGGCCTGGCGGGGGTATCACCGTTTGTTCGAGCCGAACAAATCGGTCCCGAAACGGACCGGAACGGACGGAATCTGGGAATGGAACCACGCCCCGGACGACGCCGTCGGGTATTACGTCGACCTGGACGGCTATTACACGGCGACCCCCGATTTTACCATGACGCCGCCGGACGACGCTTCCGCGGAACCGCATCTGGTAACTTTCCATCCCTGTCCGACCGTTCGAGGCCGGGTGATCGACGCGGAAACGAAACAGCCGCTCACACAGTTGACACTCTCGCAAGGCAAATTTTACGGCGAAAGCGATCTTCCCTCTTGGGGCGGTTCGTATTCCTCGTTCAACAAGGAGTTTCCGGACGGAAAATACGAGTTCGTCGTCCAACCGGATTCCCGGAGTGATTCCGTTGAAAAGTATGCGTTGCGCATCGAAGCGACCGGGTACCAACCGGCGGTGTTCCAGCCGATCTCGCTGGACGGGCCGAAAGAAATCGCATTCGACACGGAACTGAACAAAGCCGACGTGATCGAATTGACCGTGC
>JAVBTU010000548.1:0-5878 GCA_031556015.1 Thermoguttaceae bacterium | reverse complement strand
ATGTCCGTTTGAGACCGAACGACCTGTGCCAATTTGGCGGGAACCTTTCCGAATTTCGCATCAAGTATTTCCAGGATGGATTCAACCTTACCTTCCGCTTTACCTTCCGCTTTACCTTCCGCGAGCAACATTTCTCGTATGGTTTGTCCCATTTCTCCCTCCTTTTCCCCTTCGATGGGGCGATGTCTCTAAGAGAGGCCGTGGTAATTCAGATCAAGTAAACAAAGTTAAAACCGCCAAAACGTCGGTCCCCTCTCCCCGGTATTCCGGGCGAGGGGGCCGCGTTTTCTGATCGAAATTCCTCTCAGTATATAATCTTTCGTTTGCCATTCTACGATGGCCCCTCTATTAACCGGCGGCGTCAAATCAATTGAGCTTGATTCGGAAAACCTTATTTTCACCTTATTTTGTTTGACAAAACAACCTCAGTAGCCAAAGTACGGATGAGAAACCGCACCTTATTACCTTATTCACACGCTTGGAATAAGGTAATAAGGTCGGTGAAAAGGGAGCTTCCGAGGCTACTGAGGTCGTTTTTTCCTCAAAGAATAAGGTTTCTGTGTTGCTAACCTGCGCTATTCGACGAACACAATCGATAAAAAAATGTTGTGGTACAACGAGCGCTTACGCTTGGGGCTCGTATTGAATGCGGAATCTATTATGACACTGTTTCTAACGGGGTTAGTACCCCGGCCCAATTCGAGCTTCCGCTCGGCGGGTATCACCGCTTCGGTTGGGCGCTATACAAATACTTTAATTTCAAAAATTGACTCAAAAAGTCAAAATCAATGAGTTAAGTTACCTAAGGCTTTCACCAGAAAATAAACAGCAAGCTTATGCATACCGTGCCGCTCCTGTCATGCTGAGGTACCCCGAAGCATCTGGTTTCAAGCCGTGCCCGTTCTGCAAAGCGTTTTGGCCGGATCCACCAGATTCTTCACTCCGTGAGTACACTGCGCTCAGAATGACAAAACTTGCCCGTCATTCTCTGGCGTAAGCCTAGAGCTGAATCTTCATATCCACGAATCGGCCCGGGTTGAGCAGCCAGTAGCCGTCCTTGATCTGGTTTTTCACTTCGACGAGGATTTTGAAATGTCTGTCCCCTTCGATGGATTGACTGACGAAAACCACTTTTCCCGTGAACGACAACGGCGGCTCTTTCCCGATCGGCGCGGCGACGACGGAGACGGATTTACCGTCGACCATGCGGGGCGTCGCGTGGTCGAGATTGATTCGGCCGTTCACCCGCAGCGTGTCGTATTGCGTGATCTTCAGAATGGGGTCCCCTTCCCGGAACCATTCCCCTTCGTGTCCGGACATTTCGTCGACGATTCCGTTGACCGGCGAAACGAGTCGACGCTGTTTCAGACGCGTTTTGGCGATTCCCAGCTCCTCCTCTTTGACGTTCGTTTCGGCAGGCTTGACGATTTTGAGATCGTAAACCGCCTTTTCGTACTGCTTTTGGGCTTGAATTTTCCGCAACTTCGCTTCCAGGACCATCTGGTCGGACACCGTGTTGGGAACCAGTTTATTCATCGCGGAATTTTTTTCCACTTCCGCGATCGCGACCGTCCAGGCGGCTTTGGCATACTCGACTTCGATCAATTTGTTTTGCTCGGCATAGGCGACCTTTAGCAACGCTTCCGCCGCCGCGATCTGTCGCAGTTCGATCGAGTCGTCGATGGTTCCGATTTCTTCCCCGGCGGAGACGTTCTGCCCTTCCCGCACTTCGATCTGCAGGGGGAAGCCGTCGGCATCAAGGAGGTCCGCGCCTGTGACCGGGTCTTTTTGGTTGACGCGAAGACGAGTTAGGTTCCCTTGGATTCCCGCGGAAATCACGATCTCTTTTTCCGGTTTGACCAAGGCCGTGTTGATTTCGATGGTATTCGTCGCCGGATCGAACTTACTAAACGAAGTTCCCGTTTCCGGAGAGACAAAGGAGCCGAATCCGGGCCGTCGCGATTGCGGCGTCGCCGAATCCATCGCCGGGACCGGAATTTCCGGAATCTGGTCGCCGGGATTCGATTCTTCAATGGTTTTCTGTCGCTGGCGGATTAGATCGTTGGACGCGTTCATCCGACTTTCGCGGGTCGCCGCGGTTGTGCTGGTGTCCGGCTTGGCGAGTTTCTGCGTCAACGGCTTTTCGGGTTTTTCGAGGTTGACGTTCTTCACGACGACCGGCATCGGATTCGGTTGGTGAATCGCCGAGACCTGATCCCCGCCGTTCGGGCCGGATACTTGTAACAACGCAACCAGAATAAGTGGAGGAAAATACATGAGTGAATGAAGGGAAAAGGGGAAAAAGGAAAAAGGGGAAAGGGGATTGTTTTCAACTCTTCCTCGATTATCGTTTTATTTTCACATTTGTGCCGCTCGCTAACGCTTCCCGCTCCGTTTTTACTCTTCGCTCGCTTACGCTTCCCGCTCTGTATTTAGAAAAATCGGAACAATATTTGACGCTGGAAAAACGCGATCGCTTCGTGGAACAGGACATACCCGAGCGGTTGTTTGCCCAATTTGACATTGGATTAACAACACGTGCGGGGACGCATTAGGGCGGGGAGTTGGGTTTGATCTTCGATGGTCGCCTTGATTCGGACCGTGTTCCCGCCACCGGCGGCGCCGGCTTCGCCGCGAACTTCGGCGCGATCGTGAATCGAATCCATCTTTCCATTATACTTGACATCCGCGTTGGAAGCGAGTACGAATTCAACGTCAGGTTCCGCCTTCGGGTCTTTTTTCTTCAACTGGTTTCGGTAATTGATCACATGTCCCATCCGCTTTTCCGGCATGTCCAGCTCCAGCTTCCACGGCTTGGTCCGATCGGTGTCCGCGATTTCCAACAGCGGCGTTCCCCGGGTCACGGGATGGTCGAGCAGGTTCTTCTTCACGTCCAACGTAATCACCGTCCCGCTGATTGGAGCCCGGATGATCAGGTCTTCTTTTTGAATGCCGAGTAATTCGAGCATTTCGGCGTTCGTTTGGAGCCGCGCCTCTATAACCAGAATCTGCCCGATGATTTCCTGTTTTTTATCTTGCGGAACGGGCAGGTTTTGCTCCATCCGCGCGTTGCTCAACTGCGTCGTCAACTCCGCTTTTTCCCCCAGGAGTTGCGTTTCGCGCATTTCCAGATCGGTATTTTGCATCACGGCCAAGATCTGGTCTTCCACGACCGTATCGTCGTGATCGACATTGACCTGGATGATTTTCCCCTCGATCGCCGGATAGACGAACCGACGATTTTCAGGTTCGAGATTGCCGTCGCAGGACATATTGAAATTCCACGGAACGAAAATCATCGCCAGGAGCGCGGCGAGAATCGCCAAGGATACGGAAATCGTTTTCGGCAACATCCGCGCGGAGACGAGCAGCTTCGATTTTCCGATCGTCCGCCAAACCGGCATCAGGAAGACGCTGTTGTGGTCCATCGAATTGCCGAGCGCCGAACAGGCATGATCGGCGACGATTTCGACCCGCTTCCTCATTCGTTCCGGAATCCGGCTGTCCTCGATCTGTTCGACGATCAGGGCACCGAACGGCGGTTCCGGTTTTTCCCGGGCGGTAATGTCCTCCTCGGGCGCCTCTTCCAGCTTGACTTTCGTCAATGGGAAAACGGCGATCATTTTCGTGTGCGATTCGTCGACGTAATCCTCGACCGCTTTTTCGACCTGCGGCGCGAAATCGGACGTGTCGCCGGTGTACCAGATCGGTTCGTTGCACTTGACGACCGAGGTCGCGAGTTTGCCGAGCAATTTGATCGTGGTCGAGCGCTTGTCGACCATGTCTTGGCCGCTGACCGACTCGATCACGCTTTTCCCGCCCCGGTTGATCGCGATGCTGACCCGGTCGCATTCGATCAGGCGGCGTCCTTCGTTGACGACGGTGTACGCGGTTTCCCGCAGATCAAGCGTTTTATGGATCGTTCGGGTAAACTCTTCGAGCAGCGTCCAGAGGGTTTGCCGTTCGCTGAAATTGCGAAGCTGCCGGTTTTTGTAAAAGTCGGCGACGACTCCGCCCATTTGGCCGAGGAATTTAATGTATCCTTTCTGGGCGACCGGTCCGGTATCGGCGCGTTGGGCAACTTCGATCAGGCCGACGGTTTCCAGTTCCGTCCGGACCGGGGCGAACACAAGCAGGAAATCGGTCGGGTTGCCCGCTTCGTCGTCCCCTTCGGCGCCGGAGCGGGGCATGACCAGCGTTCCGTCGTCCTTGCTTTGCAGCATTTTGTAGAGGAGACGACTGTGTCTTTTCGCGACTTCTTCGGATTCGCCGATCCGAAGCTCTTGCATATTGACCTGATATCCGAGCGAAAGAGCGCCGCGATCGTCGACGGTCCAAAGCGCTCCGCCGACCGCGGCCAGAGCGGTTACGATTTTCGGCAGCACTTCCGAATGAAACTCTTCCGGCGGAATGTCGAGTTTCGAAAGCTGCGTGATCTCGTTGACCATCGCGCGAATCTGGAGTCGCGTCTGCTCGACAAGATTCGGATCAAAAGGTTGGTCGTTGCTCATGGATCGGTCGTCAATTGTCGATGGTCGGTCGCTCGAGTCGATTAGTTTCCGACGACTCTCCTTTCTTCCAAGCCTGTTGGAAGCAGAACAACGCCCGTCGGGCGGCAAAGCCGCCGGCCAAAACGAGGTGCGAGCCGGTCTGGCGCTGCCGGGCCGGCTTCGAGCCTTTTTCAAGGACATACTTCCTGTATACGTACAAGAGAAAGTATGTTCCAGAATATACTCAGGAAATCCTCGATACGCAATCAGTCCCGCCCGAAAATCAGGGATGATTGAAAAGTTCGATATTCGTTTTTGAATTATCGGTAATATTCGGAGCAATCGTTATTTTTTCTAAAAACGCTAAAGTCGACGCAATCCACCCGCCGCGGTGTCGGTTTGCCCGGCGATCGGGAAGTGCAATCGGCGGATTGACTGTAATCTCATACCGAATAAAATGAATCCAAGTTCACGAAATAGTTAGCCCCGTCGCTTGCGACGGGCAGCGAACACCGCTCACGGATAAAATATTGGAAAAAAAAATGTCTCAGCGATGGTTAGCTCAAAGGGCCGGAGCGTTTGAAGCGTCCGGCATTCGTAAGGTTTTCGATCTCGGCGCGAAGTTGACCGACCCGATCAATCTGTCGATCGGCCAGCCGGATTTCGATATGCCGCAAGCCGCCAAAGACGCCGCCTGTGCCGCGATCCAAGCCGGAAAAAGCGGATATACGCCGACTCAGGGTATCGCTCCGCTGCGGGAAAAAATCCGGGAACAGATCCTAAAGAAGTATATTCATTCCGACCGGGACGTGTTCATCACCAGCGGAACAAGCGGCTCGCTTTGTCTGGCGATGATGGTCGTCGCCGAGCCGGGGGACGAAGTGATTTTCTTCGATCCGTTTTTCGTAATGTACGATGCCGTCATCAAAATGGTCGGCGCAACGCCGGTCGTGATCGATACTTATCCCGATTTCAAATTCGACATCCAGAAAATCGCGGACGCGATCACGCCGAAAACGAAAGCGATCGTTTTCAACTCGCCGGCCAATCCACACGGAAAAGTCGCGACCCGGGAAGAAGTCCAAGCCGTCGCCGAACTGGCGCAAAAGAAAGGAATTCTCCTGATCAGCGATGAAATTTATAGTCAATTCTGCTATAAAGAGTTCGTTTCTCCGGCGCAGTACAATCCGGAAACGCTGGTTCTGGACGGATTCAGCAAGACTTACGGAATGCCCGGTTGGCGCGTCGGGTTCGCACACGGCCCGAAATTCCTGATCGAGCAGATGCTCAAGTTCCAGCAATACACGTTCGTCTGCTCCCCGCATGTCGGACAGCTTGCCGCGATTGCCGCGTTGGACGTCGATATGACGCCGCAAATCGAAGCGTAC
>JAVBTU010000195.1:0-4780 GCA_031556015.1 Thermoguttaceae bacterium | reverse complement strand
GAGACGATACCACATCCGGCGGTTGGACGTCGTTCCGTTCGGCAGCGACGAACTGAAAATCGTAGCGGTTATCAACTCGTCGTCCGCCGACGAAAAGGGGCTCGATTCCGTCGTGGAAACACTTTCGGAAAACGAGTTGGTCAACCAATCGTTCTGGAGTCGCGGCATCGCGGCATGAGACGCCCCTTTTCTTGGGTTTCACGAACATATTCCAAGAGAATCGGGCATTGGGTCCGTGTACGAAATCCTCTCGAACATTTTATTTAAGAGGAGGCAGTTCCGTCTGAGAAATGACTTCCGCGGAAAGTTTAACGGAAGGGTGACGAGGTTGAGAAGAATTCCCTGGAAGGTAAGAGATGATCACCAGGCCGTTCATCGGTCCCTGACGATTTACCGCATCGAGAATTACTTCTATACTCCACACCGCCATAAATGTGATGTTTTGTCCTGTCGATAAACCGTATAAACACCCAAACAAGCGGAGTACCGGTTAAAAGAGAAAAGTCACTTTTTTGACGTTGAATGGTATAATGCGATCTTTCCCTCCGTTTGGGTGGGAAACATCGCGGTTTCGAAATCAGAGCCGCGCACGTAGTGAGCGGTACCTCCTCTCGCTTTTCACCAATCACTTCACCGGATTAACGAAGGCCATTTTATCACTTTGTACCAGTTTCTGGTTCGTTTTTTCTGGAAATCGGGTCCGAAACCGGTGCTTTCCGGTCGGATGAAACCTTAGGGGCAAGTCCGCCGGCAAGCGACGTCAGCCATTCGGTTGCGGCGGAAAGCAAACCGTCCAGAACCGGTTTTTCCGGCATGGTGAAGGAAATTCGGGATTTACCTTCGGTGTCCGTTTCGATTCGAACGGCTTCGGTAACCGTCTTCTGTATAAGCGGCATCACTTCCCTCGCCGCTGATACCATTGAGAGAACGGCGGAATCGCTCGACGTATTCTGTTGCGCCGAGTCGGTCGAAGCGGTCTGATCGGCAAGGGTACCGACAAATTTCAAAATCGATTCGACGATCTCACTTCCCGCTTGGGCGATCCGTTCCTGATTTTCGTTGCGAGGACGGATCGTCTCGGCGATCCCTTGTACCGATTCCCGTCCCGAAAGATCGACCGGCGCGGCGGGTTTGGAGCCGAGCAACACTTCCAGGCGTCGTTTCAATTCCTCGACGCCGGATTTCATCACGACCTCGCTCACGTCGCTGCCGATATCGAGTGCCGCCAGCGACAAGTCATGCTTCGCCGAAAGCGTCGCGAGCATCCCCTCTTCAATCGTTCCCTCCGTTACGAGAAGAAAAACCTGGACATGCCTTTTTTGTCCCATGCGGTGGGCGCGGCCGATCCGTTGTTCAAGAATCGCCGGATTCCAAGGCAAATCGACGTTCACGACGGTGTTCGCGGCCTGCAAATTCAGCCCCACCGAGCCCGCGTTCGTCGTGATGAAAACCCGGCAGTCGGGATCGTCCATGAATTGGCGGATGAGCATTTGCCGTTTTTTTTGCGGAACCTTGCCGTCGAGGCGGACGAATCCGGCCTTGTTCGCCTTCAGAATCGGTTCGATCATATCGAGCATCGTCGTCCATTCGGAAAAAAGCACGATTTTTCGATCCGGTTCGTTGAGCAACTCGCCGAGCAACTCTTCGAGACGCTCCAGTTTGCTCGAAAATGCCGGTTCTTCCTTGTTGACCAGAAAGGTGCTGTCGGCGGACATCCTCGCGGCAAGAAGCGCCTTTTGCAAACGGAGTAAATCGATTTCCGAAATGTACGATTTCCCGACGATGCTCGCGACGATTCGCATTTGGCCGTCGTGAATTTCAAGCTGTTCGCCGGTCGGGGCGATGCGAACGATCTCCGTCGATCGTTCGGGCAACTCAAGACTCACCGATTCCTTGGTCCGGCGCAACAGGATCGGCTTCAGTTGCTCTCGCAGTTCGTCGAGATTTTTGTAACCTGCGATGCGACCCGAATCCTCGACGATCCTGTGTCGGTGAAAAAACCGATACGCCGGGAGCAAATGCCGGTCGTCGATGAATTGAACAACGGAATACAGCTCGTCGATCCGATTCTCCATCGGCGTCCCGCTGAGTACGAGGGCATACGGCGAGTTCAGGGCTTTGACCGCCTTGCTCGTTTTCGCCTCCCAATTCTTGATCCGCTGACCTTCGTCGAGAATGATAAGGTCCCATTTGGTCCGCTCGATCGGCAGGAGGTCGCGCATCACCTGTTCGTAGTTACAGATCGTGAAAAACGTGTCATTTTCATATTGTTCACAACGTTCGTTCGCACCGCCGAGAACGACTTGGGTGGATCGGTGCGGGGCAAAGCGAGCGATTTCCGCCTTCCATTGCGATTTGACGGACGCCGGACAAACGATCAACACCTTTTCGATTTCCGTTTCACGGGCCAGAAGTTCCGCGACCCCGATTCCCTGAATCGTTTTGCCCAGTCCCATGTCGTCGGCCAGGATTGCACGTCCGGCGCCGACGGCGAACGCGATTCCGTCGAGTTGATACGGCAGCAATTCGACGCCGAGCAAGGTTTTTCGCAACGGATGTTTTTTCGGATCGGAGCGAATCTGAGCAACCAACGAGGCGATGCGGTCCTTGTGGAGTCGGTCGCGAATCCACTGTTCGGCGTCCGGATAAATCGTCACGGATTGTCCGGCGGCCTCCAACTTCGCGACCGCCTTGAGCAGGGCGTGGACGTCGTCTATCGGCTTGTCGAGGAATTTTTTCGCGATTTTCATGACCGTCACGCACTCCTCGCAGTCGCACTGGTCGGTCTTGTCGGGGATCGCGAAATGAAGCGTACGGTTTTCCCCGTATCGCAGATAAACAATCGTTTCCTGATTGAAGTATGGTTTATTGATTTCCTTGTCGCCGAATTGTTTTTCCGCCCGGCGGAGCAAAGACATGATGTGTTTGCACGTTCCGAGTCGGTTCGTTTTGAAATCGGGACAGGAGCAAAAGGAATCGCCCGGCTCCGCTCCGCGCAGCGCGACGCGGTAGGTTTTGCCGGAAATTTCACTGGCGACGAGATAATCGGTCCACGGGGTCGATTTGTCGCTCGTCTTGATCCGATATTTTTCGACACGGGAACGCTCGGCCCGTTCGTGCAAGGCCCGTTCATGGAGTCGTTTCGGGGTCAATAATTCCGGCGGCGTTTCGAGATCGGGAACCTCGGCCAACCCGATGAGCGATTTTTCTTCGAGGAGAAACGTGAGCGTCGCGGCGGTATGTTCGCAAAAGCGGTTCGGCATTTTTAGCGGATTGCAATGCGAACAGCAGACGCCGAGTTTATGTTTCGCACCCGGCGTCAGCATCACGGTGACAGTCGCCGGTTCGATCCACGGCTCATGAATGGACAGCCGGAACAAATCATCGCCGAGGTAGACGTCGTTGATCACGTCAAGCGAATCGAGGGGGAAAGAACGCCGCAATAAGATCGCCCCATCGGCGCCGAGAATGTCGGAGGCTTGTTTGTAGGTGAGGTGCGACAACCGATCGTACAGCGTGAGTTTTTCCGTTCGTTTCGTCGCCGGCTTGGTCGGTCTTTTCACTCGTTTCACCTTTGCCGGGCGAGCGGCGTTCATTTTCGATTTTGTTCTCGGCTTGTTTGTCCTGGTGGATTTGACGGGAGACGAACTTCGCATGGATCGGTTGTTGTTGCTGAGGAAATGAAAAATGACGGCGGGACGATTTTATCAGAAGTCGTTCGCATCGGCCAGTTCCGGCGTAGGAAAAAACGTAGTTCGGGCCATATTTTCCTGACGCCTCGCATTTTTGACCTGTTTGGGAGAAGTGAATTTCTCCTTCCATGAAGAGTTGGTGCCGCTCATGACATCAAATTCCACATCGTCTCAACGACCGGTTCTTGACGGTGTGGAGCATAACATCCATTGTTTTTGTCGTATAAGTTGTTTCAAGAGATTATGGTCCTCAAAACATAAACAACAAATCGTCTTCGAAAACCTCGTCCCAAAAATCGGAATCCCGCTGTAGTTGAGTTTTCTTTTTCCCTTCCTCATTGAAAAGATTCTCCTCCTCCCCAATCAATTCGGTGAGCGATACGACATTGATGTTATGGTTTTCGATTCGCGATTGGTCGAGGTCCAACATTTGTCGCAGCCGCATCGTTTCCGCAAGATCGGAGTGAAAATCGATTTTCGTCGCTGTGGTACGTAAAACATAATTGTCGATTCCGGCCGGCGTGATCGTTTCCCAAACATTCTCTTTCGAGAGGATGTCGGGGAGACTTTCCGGAAAAACGGAAATCCCTTCCTGAGCCGACTCCTCTTGAAATGCCGTTTGCCGGTCAACCGGTTGCGGGTTGACAAAAACCTCATAGGTCGCCGTCGATTCGATGCCGTCGAAATCGGTTGTCGTAATCGTAATGGTGTAATCTTTCGATTCATGATAAATGTGCGAATCGAAAATCCGATTTCTCGGGCCGCCGAGAACGACGGTTTCCGTTCCATCGCCCCACTTCACGGTCCATGACATAATCGGGTCGGTCGAAACGTCATACGCCGAGAACTCCCAGTGGAGCGCTCTGCCCGTAACGAGGTCGTCCTTATCCGGTCCCTCGATCGAATAGGTCGGCATCACATCGAGGATCGAAATATCCGTTTCGACGACGGGGCTCTCGTTTCCTTCGGCGTCACGAACTTTCAACCGGATCGTTTGAGTGGAACCCGGTTTGCCGTTGAGCATTGTCGCGAAGAACCAGACTGTTTCGGTGGAGTACTCGGTGTAATTTCCTTCTCCTTGAAAGTCC
>JAVBTU010000463.1:0-2507 GCA_031556015.1 Thermoguttaceae bacterium | reverse complement strand
TGCGGGAAGTCGCAGAACATGCCCAAAAGGTCAACGTCCAGATCGGAATGGAAGCGCTGAACCGGTTCGAAGCGTATTTCGTCAACTGCGCCGCCGACGGCGTGAAGTTCGTCAAAGCGGTCGATCATCCGTATTGCGGGATGATGTACGACACGTTCCATTCCCATATCGAAGAAAAGAGCATTCCGGACGCAATCCGTTCGCTTAAGGGTGTGCTGAAGCACGTCCACATTTCCGAGTGCGACCGTAGTACGCCGGGAACCGGAAACGTCCGTTGGGACCAAAACTTCGACACGCTCCACGAAATCGGGTACGACGGTTTCATGGTCGTCGAAGCGTTCGGACTGGCGCTCTCGAAACTGGCCGCCGCGACGAAAATCTGGCGCCGCATGTACAAAGACGAAAAACAACTCGCGACCGACGCGCTCGCGTTCATGAAGCGGGAAGTCGCCAAGCGATGGAAGTAAAGCATCGAACGCATGGAAAAAGATCACTTCAAAGGATTGTATGAACACCTCGAAAAAATCGTCCCCCTGTCTTTTCTTTTCCGCCGGTGAGCCGAGCGGCGACCTTCACGCGGCGGAACTGATCGTCAAGCTTCGGGAAAAAGCCCCCGACGCGAAAATCGTCGGGTACGGTGGCCCGAAAATGGAGGAGGTCGGCTGCGAGTTGCTCCGTGATTTGACGCAGTTGGCGATCATGTGGTTCGCCCGGGTCATTAAGAATTTCATGACGTTCAAAAAGATCGTCGACGACGCCGACGCTTATTTCGCGACCCACAAGGTCGACGCCGTGATTCTCGTCGATTACCCCGGCCTGAACTGGTGGATCGCCCGTCGCGCCAAGGCGAGGGGGATTCCCGTTTTCTATTTCATGCCGCCGCAAATTTGGAGCTGGGCGACTTGGCGCATCAAGAAGATGAAGCGGTTCGTCGATTATGTTCTCTGCTGTTTGCCGTTCGAGAAACGCTGGTTCGAGGAACACGGCTGCAACGTCGAATACATCGGGCATCCGTTTTTTGAGGAAGTCCGCAATCGAACGCTCGACACGGCGTTTCTCAACCGTTTGCGAGAAACGGTCCCGCCGGGAGAGCGGCTGCTCGCGATTTTGCCCGGTTCGCGAAACCAAGAGGTTCACCACAATTTCGACGACATGCTTTCCGCGGCGGAAATCGTACGAAAAGAATATCCCGGAACAAAACTCGTCGTCGCCGCGTTCAAGGATTCGCAAAAAGAATGGATCGAACAGCGGATTGCCGAACGAAACTTTTCCCCCGATGCGATTTCGGTTGACGTCGGCAAAACCCCGGAGATTATGTGGGCGGCAACCTGCTGCTTCGCGGTGTCCGGTTCGGTGTCGCTGGAGCTTTTAGCGAGCAACTGTCCGGCGGTGATCTATTACCGGATCGGTCGTTTCGGGCATATCGTACAGCAGTTTTTCCGCCGTAGCCGTTATATC
This sequence comes from Thermoguttaceae bacterium, assembly GCA_031556015.1. Lineage (GTDB taxonomy): Bacteria > Planctomycetota > Planctomycetia > Pirellulales > Thermoguttaceae > JAVBSX01. The sequence continues at coordinate 1,049 of JAVBTU010000463.1, read as the reverse complement.
ACACTCGTGAATCTTCTGGCCGTCGACCGCGAGGACGAACGAAACAACGCGAAAACTTTGAGTGTGTTTTACACGGAATACCCGATTCCCGCCGAGCCGTCCGAAGTCGATAAACAGCGGATGCTTTTCCCGGAATTCCTCGCCAATCGCGATCGGAGTACGGATGCGGCCCAGATCGTTCTCGGCTGGTTCCGTGACGACGCCGCATTGTCGAAACGCCGCGAGGAACTCGCTTCGCTTTTAAGCGACGTCGACCGGGAAGAAAACACCGTCGATCACGCCGCCCAATACATCCTGAAAACGCTCGACGGGAAAAAAGAGCCGGGGGCCTAAGCCCCCGGGCGGTCGACTCTTACTTCGGTAAAACGATCTTCTCGTTTTCCTTGAACGTCGCTTCTTTTTCGACGCCGTCGAGGGTGTATTTGATTTTCAAGTCCTTGACGACGTTTTGGACCGGGTCGCCGAACGAGTCGTTATAGCGGCTGATCGGAATGAATCGGATACCGCAAAACGCGTCTTTGACCTGTTTCAACACCGACGCCCGCTTGTTCGCCGAATCCGCGCCGTACGTCGCTTCAAGGATTTCGATTTTCATGCCTTTTTCGTTCTCGAATTCCTTAATCAGCGCCGCGTTGCGGTAGACGGCCAGCTCTTTGTTCGGATCGAAGTTCTTCACGCGGTTGGGCATCAGCTTCAATTCGCCGAGCATCGCTTTGGTGTCGCCGTCCTGGCGAAGGTCGAACCGGTTGATTTTCGGAGCGGTCGCGACCCGGGGACGGATCGGCGGAATGTTCTCGATCGTGTCCGAAATCGGGTCGTACATTTCGTTCCGGATTTCCTCGTCGCCGAGGAACGGGCCGTTGCAATCGACCCAGGCGATGAGCCGCTCGAGTTCTTCCCCTTCGACTTTGACGCCGTTGTGTTCGCCGCTCATCGCGTTATGAATCAGCGGACTCACGGCCGAATAGATCGAATACGGCGCGATCGTCTTCAGGTTGTTCGGGTCGTCCGTTCCGTATCCTTCGACGACGAACACGCCGGCGATGTTT
>JAVBTU010000023.1:0-2806 GCA_031556015.1 Thermoguttaceae bacterium | reverse complement strand
CAATTCATCGCATTCCATACGGGATGAAACGAATCGACTGCGGTATTTTCGTATCGAATCGTCGGAAGAAAATCGACGACCAGAAATTGTGCCCCGCCGAGCAGGAAAAAGACGGCGGACATGATCGTGAACGTTTTTTCTCCGATCCGGCAGGAGAAGAACCAAAGCAAACAGGCGACGGCGATCCACCCGAGTTCGACCCATTCCCGGGAAAACTGGAGCGGAACCGCGATCGCGACAAACGACAACGCAATGATCGTCGTCACGGGAATAAGAACGTCGGCCCCGGTCGGGGAATTGTACTCGGTGGACATCGTTACAAATGGGAGAATCGATATTTTTGGAAGTTTTTTCCCAGAACGAAATAATTGCCCGAGTGCATTATACGTTATTTCCATCGACAAATCGGAATGGATGAGAAAATTTTCCGTCGGCGAAACGGTTTGCTCCGCGTTTGTGAAGAGAAATGTTTCAAAAAACGAGCACAAGGCAGACGCCGCAGCGGGCGGATTGGCGGACGCAGTGGCCAATGCCGGTAATTTCGGTTATAATGAAGCGCCGTTCGATGAGTTTCGGCGACTCAAAATCCATGCACGAAAGGATTGCATTCATGAGGAATCGCGTTTTATCCGTGATTTTAGCGGGAGGAAAAGGAGCAAGACTCGATCCGTTGACCCGGGACAGGGCCAAGCCGGCCGTTCCGTTCGGCGGCGCTTATCGAATCATCGATTTCACGTTATCCAATTGTTTCAACAGCGGCATCCGGAAATTGTTTTTGTTGACGCAGTACAAGTCGACAAGCCTGGATCGACACGTTCAGATGGGGTGGTCGCGGTATTTTTGTCGCGAAATGCAGGAATTCCTCGACATCGTTCCGCCGCAACATCGGATCGACGAAAGTTGGTATCTCGGGACCGCCGACGCCGTGTACCAGAATATTTTTCTCATCGAAAAAGAGCGCCCGGACTACGTGATCATTCTCGCCGGCGATCATATTTACAAGATGAATTACCGACGCCTGATCGGTTTTCACATCCAAAACAACGCCGACGTGACCGTCAGCACGTTGCAGATTCCCGTCGACAGTGCCCGGGGACAATTCGGAGTCGTCGAAGTCAACGACTACCACGAAATCGTCGGATTCGAAGAAAAACCGCTCCATCCCAAGACGCTGCCCGGTCATCCGGACACCTGCCTGGCGTCCATGGGAATATACATTTTTACGGCGCAGTTTCTGTACGATGAACTTGTCAAGGACGCCGAACGAAAGGATTCCCAACACGACTTCGGAACGAATATCATTCCTTCCGTGATCGGGAAGAATCGCGCCTTTTCCTATTCGTTCCAGGACGAGAACCGCAAGCTAGAGACCTATTGGCGCGACGTTGGAACGCTGGACGCTTATTATGAAGCGAACATGGACTTGGTGAACGTCGATCCGCTATTGAATCTTTACGACGACGATTGGCCGATTTATACGTACCATCCGAACTACCCGCCGCCGAAATTCGTCTTTGCCGAACCGCATCGATTCGGACACGCCAAAGACAGTCTCGTCTGCCCCGGCTCCATCGTCTCCGGCGGCGCCGTAAACCGTTCGATTCTCAGCCACGGCGTTCGGATCAACAGTTTCGCTTCGGTCGACGAATCGCTCCTGTTTTCCGGGGTCCAGGTCGGCCGCAACGCCAAGATCCGCCGGGCGATCGTCGACAAACACATTATCGTTCCGCCCGGTTTTCACATCGGTTACGACGAACGGCAGGATGTCGCCAACGGATTTTTCCGCACGGAAAAAGGCGTCACGATCGTCTCGCAAAACCACGGTTCGGTCCTGGAAACCCGGGAATAGACGCTTACGACACCGTCTCGATCACTTGCCGGACGTCCCGGTTCATCTGCTCGACGAGTTTTTCCGCGGAGTCGAATTTCTCGACGTCGCGCACCCGGGCGTGAAAATCGACGTTCAGCCGCGATTCGTACAAATTTCCCGCGAACCCGACCAGATACGCTTCGACCTTGAGGACGCTTTGCGAAAACGTCGGATTGAAACCGATATGCGTTGCCGTCGGATAAACCGTTTCGCCGACTTTGCACGTACATGCGTAAATTCCCGGTCGGGGAAGAATCGTTCGGATTTCTTCCAGATTCGCCGTCGGAAAACCGAGCGTGCGGCCCCGGTGGTCGCCGTGGACGACGACGCCGCTGATTCGATACGGTTGCGTCAACATCTCGTTGACCGTCCCGAGGTTTCCGTCGCGAATTAATGCCCGGATGCGACTGCTGGAAATCTCCCGACCGTTTTCGACCAACGGAGGAACGGTCTCCAGCGCGACACCGTTTTTGTCGCACAATTCCCGGAGCAGGGAAACGTCCCCTTCGCGCCCTTTTCCGAAGTTGAAGTTGCTCCCTTCGACGAGCATACGGACGCCGAACTTGTCGAGGAAGAACCGCTCGAAAAATTCGTTCGCGGAGAGTTTCAGCAGATCGGCGTCGGTTCGGATCTGGACGATCGCTTCGACACCGAGTTCGCCGATCAACTCGGCTTTGCGAAGGAACGTACACAGCGAAATCGGGGATAACTCCGGCTGGAGGATCGAGATCGGCGGCACGTCGAACGAAACGGCAATCGCCGGCGCTCCCAAACGTTCGCCGTGCGATTTGACCCGCTGCAGCACGGCGGCGTGACCGCGATGAACGCCGTCGAATTTCCCAAGCGACACCACACCGCCGCGAAGCGACGAAGGCAGCCGGGAAGAGGAAGACGCTGTCAGATATTCGACTCTCAAATTTCCTGCACTCTCCTGAC